>DAOSDU010000003.1:0-125939 GCA_035362715.1 Methanofastidiosum sp. | reverse complement strand
ACTGTTATGGTCTGGCCTGGTGTGACAGTTGCAGGTGTTGCAGATATAGATGATGAGAGGACTCCAGCTGCAAGTATTGTAACGTCATTTGATGCGTTTGCAGTTGAGGAGACTGTGGCTCCTGAAGTTGCACCAGTTCCACTGGCATTGCCAGTGAAGTTGACTGTGCCTGCCGCTCCAGCAGTGTAGGTCCATGTGAATGTTGCACTTCCTCCTGCGGCGATATTTGCCGATCCGGGGGATGGTCCTGTTACTGGACCTGTTGCAGTGCTTGTCCCGCCCAATGTTAGAGATGATGGTGTGACATTATTTACCTGCTCTCCTCCAGTGTTATTTACTGTCATCACAACTGTTATGGTCTGGCCTGGTGTGACAGTTGCAGGTGTTGCAGATATAGATGATGTCAGTATAGCTGCCGCAAATACAAAACTAGTAAAAAAAGTTAGGAATAAACTTAATACTAATATTATTGAAATTATTTTACTTTTCATTAAAATCACCGATATTATCGAAATATATATTAGAAAATAATTTTTTTAATTTAAATAGTTTGCGGTTTTCTCAATTTTTTTTGTTATAGTCTCAAATTTATATATTTTTATTATGTATATTAATTAATAATTTAAAATAACTTATAATAGGTTTAAATTATGTTATATCTAAGATATAAAAATACAAAATAATATAACTATTTTCTTCTATTTCAGATACGATAATCGCTAAATGTCTAATAATATAAAAAATCTCATTTAAATGGAGATATTTGTCATAATCTCCTCAAGTAAAATAATAGTTCCTTTCTTATCCATGGGTTTATTGTCATTGCCACACTTTGGCGAATATATGCATGCAGGACACCCTTCCTTGCAGTCGCATTCTTTAACTAGCTCTAGTGTAGTGTCAACAATCTCAGAAAACAATTCATATGCCTTCTCAGATAATCCTATTCCTCCTTCAAACCCGTCATAGATGAATACCGTAGGCTTTGCTGTTGATGGGTGAAAGTTTGTTGATAATCCCCCGATATCCCACCTGTCACACATCACGTGAAACGGCATAATACCGATCATTGCGTGCTCAATCCCATGGAGTGATCCGCCAAATACTTCCTTTCGGATATCAACATTTTTCCTTTTGATCATCATACCCAAAATATCTTTATCGCTACTCCTCTCGCCCCACAACTCATCTTCTATTGAAGCGGGAAATGTAAAGAAAAAACCTACTGTGTTAAATTCAAGCGGAGGCAAATAAATATTTTTGTAGCCTATTGCACTATCCCCTCTCATAATCTTATATGCGTTATAATTTTCTGTTACCTTGAGGTGGCCCAGAGACAGTTCAACGTTTCCAATTGTTTTTTTATCAATTACATCAATGATTGAAACAAATGATTCTTTCAGCACTTGCGTATAAAAGTCAACATCAGTTTTATTCGCCCTGATTATGCCATTTTTTAAATCCATCGAATCAACGATATATGTTTCACCTTGATGTAGTAAAACAGCCCCCTCATGTGCTTCTCTGAATGCTTGCGCCCTATCCATTGTTTCAAGAGTCTTATTGTTATACATCACTTTGAAGATATCACTAGAGATGCTATCAAGGCTAACTACCATCGGGGCACTCTTTGTTCCAGAATAAATCCAACCGTTTGGTGTTTCCTTGACAAGTGATTCATTCTTGAGCTCTTCTAGAATTTGAGGCAGCTCTTGCCCAAGGTATTTTTGGTCCCTCTGTATGAGTATTGGCAGCTCAGAAGATGCACACATCGTATGGCCAAAGAGAATGTATGGATTTGATAGGTCAACAATGGCATGCTCATGCGATTTCCCAAAAAATACTTGAGGATGCCTCATGAAATATTGATCAAGCTGATTTTGAAATGCAACAAGTGTTGCAACTGAATCATTAGTTCCTCTTCCGGCTCTGCCTGCCTGCTGCCACGTAGATATAATAGTTCCTGGGTATCCAGAGATAATAACACTATCAAGCCCACCTATGTCAATTCCAAGTTCAAGTGCATTTGTTGAAGTTACTCCCTTAATGGAGCCATTTTTTAGGCCATTTTCAATTCTTCTCCTCTCTTCTGGCAGATATCCAGCACGATAAGCCATTATCTTTTCTTTTAGAGATTCTTCAGAAGGGTCAAGTGATTCTTTTGACCATCGCGCAATTAATTCTGACATTTTACGAGACACAGTGAAGCACAATGTTTGAAGTCCTTCCCTTATGAAAAAAAGAAACAATCTTTTTGATTCCTGATGCGTGGATAGATATCCATCTGCATGCGGATTATAAAAAATGAAATATTTTTTACCTTTGGGGGAGCCATCTTCTGAGATAAGCTCAAATTTTAACCCTGTAAGCTTTTCAGCAAATTCTATCGGATTTGCCAATGTGGCTGTTGAGAGTATAAATTGAGGATTTGATCCATAATACTCACATATCCTCTGTAGTCTTCTGATAAGAAGAGAAACATTTGATCCAAAAACACCCCTATACATATGCGCTTCATCAAGGACTATAAATTTTAGATTTGAAAAAAAATGTTGCCATTTGTAATGCCAAGCCAAGATGTGGTGCACCTCATAGGGATTTGAAACTATAATCCTAGATTCATTTCTTATTTTTGGCCTGATTGTAGAGGGCGTGTCTCCATCATAAACATTGGGATTAACCCTAATCTCAGTTTCAAGTTCAAGTTTTATTAAGACCTTAAGCTGGTCATTTGAAAGAGCCTTTGCAGGGTATAGATAGAGGGCAGTTGCATGGATATCTAGTGATAGAGATTCATAAATAGGTAAATTAAATGCAAGAGTTTTACCAGAGGCAGTTGGGGTCGTTATTATAATATTATTTCCTTTTCTTATTTCCTCTAAGCTGTCACACTGATGTTTATACAACCGGATATTGTTTATATCCAAGTAATCGCTAAGCTTATCGGGTAGTTGTTCTTTGAGCTCACCATAGAGGGGTTTCCTTTCAGGCAATAATTCAACATGTGCTATATTTCTCTCAAAAGAAGAGTCTTTTCTTAATTTTATGAGTATATTCTCAATCACTGACTCCATTCCTCATAAAGTTTTGAAAATATCATTGTAAGAGTAATAAGGTCTTGCCTGTTGTGTTCAATTATTGGTATTACTGGACCAATGTTTCCAGTTCTAAGATAAGTTTCATAAAACTCTGGAACTAAAGCACTTGGCACATCATCATTTCTATCTATGCCAAAAAGACATTTTTCCAGTGTTACAAGTCTACAGTTTGGATATTTGTTTCTCCACGCTTTTCTTGAAAAATGCAACATGTCAAAGTGTAGTTTTTCTGTAAGACCGTGCATTCCATAATACGAAAGTCTTTCCCTTATGTAGGGAACATCAAAGGATTTACCATTATATGACACCAAGACTGTATTTGAGTTAAGGTGAGAAAGAAATTTATTCAAAGCTGCAGGCTCTTGGTTTAGGCCTCTTAGGAAATATTGATTTATTGAAAGATGTCCTTCATTAAATTTTGCAACACCGATGAGAATTATCGGCCTATTAAATAATCCTAATGTTTCAATATCAAAGAAAACAAAATCCTCCTTCTCATGAAATCCGGAGCAGCAGTATGCAAGCTCATCTGATTTTGATAGCCAGTGAGAAATTCTATCCATAATATTTTTAGTATTCATGGATTCAATCAAATCCACACAATGTTTAGCCTCGCTTGAAAAATACGGGTGGTGAACAAGATCTTCAATTGTATGATAACCTCTACTCTTAAGATATTTTTTTTTCGTATCTCCTATCCCATATATTAATCTCAATTCCGATAGAATTTTTTCTTTTGCCTTTTCTCTTGAGAACTTTTTTAGGTCTGATTTGATATCTTGAGTAATTGTAAATACATTCCCAAATTCACTATTAGTTTCAAATCCTTCAATTACTTCAGGTAGCTCCATATTCTGATATTTATTTACCAGCTTAGCTTTGAGATTTTGTGCATTAACATAATCATTATAATTAACGCCAAATGGCATTCCATGCAAAAAGTCATTTTTTATGTCTTCATTTTCTTCTATTATCTCATATTCTTTGACTGCATCTATTTTTGTTCTGTAATTTTTACCTATTCCACTGAAAGGAGATTTATTAGAAATATTTGGATTATTTTCTTGATCTGATTTAATTGTAATGGGCATAAACTCACAGTTAGTTTGAGAATTGATTAACAACTTTAAGTTATCAATTTCTATTTAAGTGTTATTATTATAATGTAGAATTAAATAGAAGAGTATAATAGAAATAAAAATAAAAAAATAAATATTTATTTGATTATTATGTTTAATATGATTTCGTCTAGTGATCCCATTGCAGAGTAAGCTTTTGCTTTAACTATGTATGTCCCAGGTTGTACATTTGGAGATGCTGTTAGAGTTAAAATGTAGGTACCTAAGTTGTGTGCAGTTATCTTTTGCAATTCTGGTTCTAAAGTGTATGTTACTCCTCCAGGTAAACCTTCAAACATTACTCCGACGTCTGTTTGAGTTAAAGATCCCCTGTTTTCTACTTGAACAAGTAATGTCTGAGTTCCAGGTAGAAGCTCTAAAGAAGATACGACTTTTCCATCTGAGATAATATTAGTGCCTGTGTCAAGTACTGCACCTATGGAGCCATCTATTGGAATTGGGCCCCCAGGGATTGTCAATCGCTCTAGACCTATCCCAGGGTAAAGTATAGTTTCAGGTAGTGGTGTTTTACAAGGTATTGTGACTGTGACTGTTGCAGTGTTTGATATGCAATCATTTTCTGTGATGTAGTAGTATGTGAATGTGTCTTCTCCGCAATAATTACCTAATGGACAGTAGTAAATTTTCCCTCCAGATTCTTCAGCCGAACCATACTTAGGTTTAGTAACAATTATTTGTTTTGGATTTTTGTCATCGTCATTGTCAAGTACACTGAAATTGGCACAGGCGTTCTCATTTGTTTTATAAGAGTCGTCAACTGCAACTGGTGGAATTTCACATGGATTGGGTGGTGGGCAATCAACATTTACTGTAATTTTTATGGTTTTAGTTTTACTCGAAAACCACTTAGTCATTTTGACGTAAAAAATGTTTTCTCCACAGCAACATGTAGAGCTAGGAGTGTATTCAATAACGTGCAAATATAGATATTTGCTTACCTGAACCCATTTAATCTCTGCGTTGCCGCAACCAGGTGGGCATGTGATATCGTCAAGGTAATAGAAAAGGGGTAAACGGAGATCACTGTCCCACAGGTAATAAGTTTGACCACAACTAATTGTATCATTAATAGTACGATCTATTGTAGTTGGTGGGCATCCACCTCCATTTGCAAACACAAAAGACGTAAATACAGTTGAAATTAATACTAATATCAAAATTGCTGAAATTAATTTTTTCGTTGTAATACCTCCCCCATATCTATATTTAGATTTTATATAGATGCTTAAATTGAAAATAAACATATATAAAAAGTTTGCGGTTGTCGCAATCTATTTCGTCTAATGACGTCAATATAATCCTAAAATAAGAAAACTATTTATTTTATAATTCACAATATATATTGACCTAAATGAAAAACGATGATTATGAAAAGTATGGTTTTGACTGGCGGGGCATTCATAAAGATACAGGTACAATGTATGATCCTAAGGGATTTGACAAAAACGGCGTCCATAATATAACAAATCATAAATACGATCTGGATGGGTATAACAGAGAAGGATTCAATATCTCTGGATTTGACAGAGACGGATTTGACCTAGTAGGATTTGATAGAGAGGGATATAACAGGGAAGGCTTCAATAGAAAAGGATTCAATCGAGAAGGCACCCATAACGATACAAATAACAGATACAACCTAGAAGGATATGATTGCTTTGGATACAACAAAGATGGGTTTGATAAGAATAGGATACATATAGAAACTAAAACGAAATATGATCCTGAAGGATATAATTCAGAAGGATATGACACAAGAGGTTTTAATAGAAATGGAATTCACTGCATTACCTGGGACATCTTTGACCTTCTTGGAATGGACAAAGACGGCAATAAAATAGCCCCTCCAACAGAAAATCTGTCTAAAATTGTAGGTGCAAAGCCTCCAAAGAAAAAACAAACAAAATTAACGATATTGAAACCAAAAAAAACAAAGAAAACGCCTACGAGGAAAAGAGGCCAGGAAGTTATTGAAAAATTTATTTGAATTAAAAAATGCTTTTAAAATTAATCCACAATAGATATAAAGCATTCTGATACTTTCCATATTAAAGCAATAGCAATTGCTATTATAAGTTTGTGAGAGAATTGTGATACAAAAGGAGAGATTTTTTGAGAGAGATTAGTGACGAAAAACTTACAAAATACTTTGAAATAGCAAAAAAGGCTTTTGATGACATCAAGATCAATCCCCCTAAAGGATCCCATATGGAAAAGGTAGCAAATGACTATCTAGATATGGCAAAAAGATATTATGAGGATGCAAAATATTTCAAAGAAAAAGGTGATTACGTTACAGCTTTTGCTTCATTGAATTATCTCCATGGGTACCTTGATGCAGGTGCAAGGCTTGGGGTATTTAAAGTTTCAACAAGTGAATATTTTGCTTTTGAAGAGGAGACGAGGTGATTAATTGGATTATAAAGTTACTTTAGAAGTTCCAATTATTGTGCGAGATATTAAAGACGGTGAAGATGCAATTAAAGTTGCAATGTCAAGTGTTACTAAAAAACTTAAAGCAAGTAAGCTTGAGTATGTCAAGGTTGAGATAGGCATGTCACAGTGCCCAAAGTGTGGCGATTATTTTGAAAGTTCATTTTTTGTAGGAGATGTTTCTCTTGTTGGGATATATCTAACCCTAGATGTATTCAACGCAGAGCACACAAAACACGCAGAAAATATTGCAAAGTCAGTTGTGGGAAAAGCCCTGAAAGATGTTCCGTTCAAAACATTTGAAATAAAGGAGCGGGTAGAAAAGGTCAGAAAGAAGCGTCGATGATACCTGGGTCTCCTATATCGTAGAAAACAGATTCTCCTTCTTTTTTATAGGGGTGTCTCACTAATGTGGCCTTTCTCTTAATCTGTTCATCCTTTTCAAGTTTAACTATCAATTTGGACCAGTATTTTAACACGTCCCCTCCAACAGGTATTTTTTCTTTGCCACCTGTCACATCATCATAAACTTGATTTGTTATTATTAGAGGTATGTCAAAATCTCTGGCAATCCTTGATAGAATCAATAGATCGTTTCCAAGCTGCCTTGCTAGCTCTGTTCTCTTTTTATGATCATACCCCTCAAGTCGGTATAAAGATACGAGTGAGTCGACACAAACAAATCCAATCCTAGGGCTCATAATCCTTTCAAGTTTTACCAATGATTCCTCTTGTGCCGCAAAGTCTCTTGGCTGGAATACTATTATATCATCAAGGTTCTTAACCCCCATCAAAGAAAGCCTCTTCGGAGAAAATCCACCTTCTGTATCAATGAATACTGATTTTTTGCCTCTAAGAAGGGAATATTTGCAGCACATTAAACAGAGTGTGGTCTTTCCTGTTGCATGCTCACCATATACTTGAGTTATTACCCCTTCTGGAGCGCCGTCCATCAGCTGGTCTAAAGGATTTCCTCCAAATTTTATTTAATCACCTTGAATAACTATACCCTTTAATCTTGGTATATTTATAAAGTGTTTTCTAAAGAAGCGAGATAAAAATATTCTCAATGGACATAGAAAATCTTTTATATGGAGAGTCTAGTTTTGAGTTAAGGGCCCATGGTCTAGTTGGTTATGACGTCACCTCGACACGGTGGAGGTCCTGAGTTCGAATCTCAGTGGGCCCACCATCTCTTTTAATGTGAATGTATGCCAAATTCTTATAATAAAGAAAAAATAGAAGAGGTATTGGAAATATATTCATCTATCAAAGACGAGATAGAGGCTCGCCTTAATGAATTTTCTGAAATATGGCAAAATGAGACTGATGAAAATCTGTTTTCTGAGCTTGCTTTTTGTCTTTTAACTCCGCAGTCTAAAGCAAAGATGTGCTGGGGATCTGTCTGTACTCTAAAAGGAAAGGATGCATTAATCAATGGGAGTGAAGAAGAAGTTCTAGAGTGTCTTTATGGCGTAAGATTCAAGTATAAAAAAGCCAAGTACATAGTTGAAGTTAGGGAACTATTCAAAGTAAATGGGAAGATTACCTTAAGAAAAGAAATTGAAAAATATCAATCCCCTTTTGAGATAAGAGAATGGCTGGTAGAAAATGTAAAGGGTATGGGCCACAAAGAAGCAAGCCATTTCTTGAGGAATATTGGAAAGGGCGAAGATCTAGCAATCCTCGATAGGCATATCTTAAAGAATCTTGTGTTAATTGGCGTCATAGAAAAAATACCTGACTCCATACCTCCAAAAAAATACTTAGAAATAGAAAACATTGTGAGAGAATTTTCAAAGGAAATTGAAATTCCTCTTGATCACTTGGATATTGTTCTCTGGTACAAGGAAACAAAAGAGATATTTAAATAAAAATAAAAAAAATATGGATTTATTAAATCCATTCTTCAACTAAGTCTCTATTGTTGTTCACCCACTCTCTTGCTATTTCTGCTGGATCTCTACCTTTATCACTGTATTCGAGTATCCATTCGCTCTGCGTGTCTTCTGTTACCTGAAACTTCTCAAAGAATGCATAAGCTTCTGGAAAGTCTTCTTTGAATCCCTTTCTAACAATGGTATACACGACGTCTCCGTCACCATATACCTTTTGTGGATCTTCGAGCTTTTGTATGTCAAATCTTACAAACGCAGAATGTGGTTCCCATATTGTAAATACTATCCATTCGTTATTTAATGTCGCTGCATCTACTTCGGCAATCATTGCGGGGGTGCTACTTGTTTTAAGAGTGTACCCAGTTAATCCATAAGCATCTATTGCTTTGCCTGTATTGATCATTATTCCTGCTCCAGGTTCGATTCCAACTATTCTTCCTTCAAACTCTGTTTCTCTTCCGTTTAAATCAGATATTGATGTTACACCAGCTTCGTAGACATATGTTGGAACAGCAAGTCCTAGCCATGTTCCGGGAACATTTATATGAACCAATTCAAGATTATTTTGATGAATATTCCAGTATTCCTGATGGGTTGCAGGTAGCCATCCGGCCAATAAAGCGTCGATATTACCTTCCGCCATTTCAGCATATACTATTCCTGCGTCTAATTGATTTGTTTCAACTTTGTATCCCATTTCTTCTAATATTACTTTAGCCACTTGGGTCTTTACAGTTACCCCTGGCCAAGGTGGGAGTCCCAAATTTATTGTTCCTTTGTCAGTTGTTACTTCCTCAGCTTGTCCTATACAACCTGTATTTAGCACAATTGAAAATACTAAAATTATTGTGCCTATACAAATTAAACTTTTTTTAGAATTTAACACTAATTACACCTCCAAATTTAGCGATTAATAATAAAAAAATTTTAATAGTATAAAAGGTTTATGGATTATATTAAGAGCAAAACATTTTTAACTTAATTTAAAATACTAATATTAATGTCTAGAAAAATTACATATAATGTTAAGAAAAATGTGTCAATTAAAGAATTAGACTATACAATTCACATGTTAGAAGGACAAATTAGACTCTTACAGAGATTGTATTTTATCAGATTTCTATACAAAGGTATGGGTGTAGAAGATGCTTCAGAACTTATTGGAATTACAAAAAATACGGGGTATCATTGGCTTAAAAAGTGGAATGAGAAAGGGCAAGAACAGCTAATGCCCAATTTCAAAGGGGGTAGACACCCTAAACTTAATCAATCCACGAAAGAAGAGTTAAAGATAGTGTTGAAAGAATTAGACATAAAAAAGTCTAGGGATGTTCAAAAATTAATTCAAGAAAAATACAATGTTAATTATTCTATATGGCAAGTTAGGAGAATATTAAATTCATTTGAAAAAAATGAATAAAAAAATTAATTTTTCTTTACATCGTAGATTTTTCCAAGTTGTTTCGTTACTCTATCTAGTATAATTGCCAAGAATACAATGGAAAGCCCCGCTTCTATGGAATCGACTAAATTGTATCGCTGCAATCCCGATATAATGACTTCTCCGAGTCCGCCAGCTCCAATGAATCCTGCTATAACAACCATAGAAAAAGCCAACATTATAGTCTGATTTACCCCCATCATAATTGAAGGTAGAGCAAGAGGTATCTCTATTTTAAGAAGTAATTGACGAGGTGTGGCTCCAAATGATTTTCCAACTTCAATCATTTCTTTAGAAACATGCTCAAGGCCTAAACTTGTTAATCTTATTGCAGGAGGCATTGAAAATATAACTGTGGCAATTACTCCCGGAACTACGCCTATCCTAAAAAATAATACGGCAGGTATAAGATATGATAGGGAAGGGAGAGTTTGCATTAAATCAAGCATTGGCTCTATTATAGCACCAAAAGTTTTTGATCTTGCTTTTAGTATTCCCAAAGGAAATCCTATAAAAAGTGCAATAATCGTGGCCACTAAAACTAAAGACAAAGTTTCAATTGTGGCGTTCCATAAATCCATACTAATAATCAGCAGCAGACTAACAACAGCAAAGATTGCCACTTTAATCTTTGCAGTCTTCCAAGATATTAGAGCAAAGATTGCAATTAGAACTGCTGGAGGGATGAAGATGAGAGTTGAATAAAAAAATCCAACAATTGCAGATATTATAGATCTTATAATATCGAATATTGCGGAGAAATTTACTCTCAAGAAAGTTATGATATCAACTATTGCCTCCCCTATGGGTATTTGAGGAATTTCAATTATGTGGATCACCCCTCAAAATCTCTATTGCGGCCTTCTCATTTGCATGACCCAAAAGAATTCCTTCCTCATCGACAACAGCCACAGCAGTTTTTGAAGTAATTAACAAGGGCAAAGCCTCTGCAAGAGTAACCACGCTTTCTAAAGAATTACATTTTTTAATATATGGCTCAATTGTGATATTTTCTTCAGATTTGGATTTGTCTAGTTCGGATAACAAAATTATTCCCAAAAGTTTTTGGCCTTCATCTACAACAAAGGAATAAGTTACTCTATTCTTCTTTAATTTATTTATCGCCTCATGTGGGCTTACATCAGGAGTAAGTACAATCTTATTTTGTTTTGTTATATATTCAACTTTTATTACGTGATGTCTATCGACGTTTTGTACAAAAGTTTTAACAAATTCTGTTGCAGGATTAATTAAAATATTCTCAACTGTATCGATCTGTACAAGAACACCTTCTTCATTTAAAATTGCAACTCTATTACCCAGTTTTACTGCTTCGTTTAAATCGTGAGTTATAAATATTATAGTTTTTTTCATCTTTCTTTGAATTCTTAATAATTCTTCTTGCATGTTGTCCCTTATCAATGGGTCTAATGCACTAAAGGGCTCGTCCATTAGGAGTATATCCGGGTCAATTGCTAAGGCTCTAGCGAGTCCAACTCGCTGTTTCATCCCTCCACTAAGTTCATCAGGCATGCTATTTTCCCAACCTGCAAGTCCCACTGTTTTTAATATTTTTTTTCCTATATTCTCCATTTCTTCTTTTGGGGTGCCTTTTATTTCAAGGCCCAAAACAACGTTGTCGAGAATAGTTCTATGCGGTAAGAGACCAAATCTTTGAAAAACCATTCCAAATTTTTTTCGCCTTAATTCAATTAATTCTGTTTGATTAAGATCTAAGATATTTATTTTTTCGTTTCCAATTAGTACTTCGCCTTTTGTGGGGAATATCAAACGATTAATGCATCGTATCAGTGTTGATTTACCGCTTCCCGAAAGACCCATTATAACAAATATTTCTCCTTTATTAATTTCAAGATTTATATCTCTTAGAGCAACAATTTGTCCAGTTTTTTCTTTTATTTCGCTTCTAGTTAAACCTTTTTCGATCAGTGGAAAAGCTTTCTCAGGAGTTTTTCCAAATATCATGTAAAGATTGTTTATTTTTAAATCTAACATTTTATCGCCAAAAAATCAAAATAATTGTTATTCGATTAATTAAAAATTTTTATGGGCCTTTAAATAAGTTTCGATTTTTGACTTACAATAATCATTAATTTTAAATATTATTAATTAAATATTATCTATTGATATATTATATGAAAATAATATTATGAATTTAAATATTTTTTATATGTGAAAAAATATCAATTACAACCTTAATTTATTTATATTGATATGTAATCTATGGAATGGTGAGCTTATGGGATTTATACAAGAATTTATGGACTTTTTAAAAGAATACAAGGTAGTTGGACTTGCTGTAGCATTTATTATGGCAACTGCTTCAACATCCCTCGTTAAATCTTTCGTAGAGGACATTATCATGCCAGTTATCACACCTTTTATGCCATCTGGCGGGTGGGAGACTGCAGTTATTAACATTGGGCCTATTGCAATTAAAGCAGGCTCCTTCTTAGCGCAGATTATAAACTTTGTAATATTGGCGCTTGTAGTATTTATAATAGCTAAAAAAGTCCTGAAAGAAGAAAAGGTAGAAAAGAAGTAATATTCTAATTTCTTTAATTTATTAATAAAATTTCACTTATTTTAATATAAGTAAATTGATTTTTTTCTATTTTAAATTCGCAAAAGACTTTTATAGAACTAATTACTAATATAAAAGAAGTTGCAATCTTTGCAACTAATAAAATATTTTAAGGATAAAATGTCTAGCTTTAATAATCTTAAATTATATTCAACGGAAGACCTGATAGTCACCTCACTAAAAAGTGAAGTAGACAGTAGAGCGGCTTACCTCAAAATTAAAGATTCTGTCAAGAATGCAATCTTAAAGGACAAAATGGATTTTCTGGCAAAGGAAGAGGATAAGCATAGATCATTCTTTGAAGGCCTCTACAAGAAAAAATACCCAAATAAAGTTATTGAGATGCCCAATAAAACACCGGTGCCGCTACCAGAAATAAAGATTAAGGATGAAAAAATACAGATTAGTGAGGTACTTCAACAGGCTATGAATGCAGAGATGGCTGCTCATGATTTTTATCTTGGAGTTTCTAATAGATTCAAAGATGAAAAAGGCATCTTCAATATGTTAAATTATATAGCAGATATGGAAATGGGCCATTACAAACTTTTAGAAATTGAAAAAGATAATTTACTTAGATTTGAAAGCTATGAGGACTCCTGGCCAATGATGCACGTTGGGCCGTAAAAGATAACAATAAATTATATAACTTACTTTTGAAAAAAATAAAGGAGGAAAAAAAATGAACAAATATGTTTGCTCAGTTTGTGGCTATGTCTACAACCCTGCTGAAGGCGATCCTGATGGCGGTATTCCCCCAGGAACACCTTTTGAAAAACTTCCAGACGATTGGACATGCCCCGTATGTGGTGCAAGTAAGAGCCAGTTCGAAAAACAGGAGGATTGATTTTGATGACTCCAAGGACAATTAAAGAGGGTATATACTGGGTTGGATTCATTGATTGGGATAGAAGGCTCTTTGATTCACTAATTCCAACGCCACATGGTACTACGTATAATTCCTATATGATAAAGGGTAGTGAAAAGACGATGCTAATAGATACATCAGATTTTGGTAAAGAGAATAATCTTTTGACTGCAATCGAGATGACTGGTACAAAGAAGATAGATTACATTGTATCAAATCATGCCGAGCAGGACCATTCTGGATCTCTGCCAAAGATTTTAGAGAAGTACCCAGAAGCTAAAATAATTACAAATGCTAAGTGCAAAGAATTGATAGAGTCTTTTCTATTGATTCCTAGCGAAAAGTTCATAGTTGTAAAGGATAATGAAGAAATTTCTCTAGGCGATAAAACTATCCAGTTTATGATCGCGCCTTGGGTCCACTGGCCAGACACAATGTTTTCTTATTTAAAAGAAGATAGAATCCTTTTTTCCTGTGATTTCTTAGGATCTCATTATGCCTCAAGTGAGCTGTTCGTTCCAGATGAAAAAGAAGTTTATCTTTCGGCAAAAAGATATTACGCCGAAATAATGATGCCTTTCAGGGCAATGATAAAAAAACACCTTGAAAGAATAGATAAATTAGACATTGATATAATTGCCCCAAGCCACGGCCCCCTTTATGATAAGCCTTCATTTATTATTGAAGCCTACAAGGATTGGTCCGGCGATTCGGTCAAGAATCAAGTTATCATACCCTATGTATCGATGCACGGGAGCACCAAAGTTATGGTAGAATGCCTTACTGAAGCTTTAACCAAGAAGGGAATAGAAGTAAAACTGTTCAATCTTGAAATTGCCGATGCTGGTGAGCTTTTAATGTCACTAGTTGATGCTGCAACTATCGTAGTTGGAGCTTCTACAATGTTAGTTGGCCCACATCCTCTTGCTTATTATGCAACGTATCTTGTTAATGCTGTCAGACCTAAAACAAGGTTTGTTTCAATAATCGGATCTTATGGTTGGGGCGGAAACACAGTTGAAGTCCTAAAAGGATTGATTTCAAACATTAAGGTTGAATTAGTTGAGCCGGTATATATTAAGGGCTATCCAAAAGAAAATGACTTCAAATCGCTAGACAAGCTAGCAGAGGAGATAAATAAAAAACATAAAGAAATAGGATTATGATGAAATTATAATTATGTCTAGAGGGATTTTATGCAAGAAAAAACTAAGAAAAATTTAATGGAAGCATTTGCCGGAGAATCGCAGGCAAATAGGAAATATCTTGCTTTTGCAAGTAAAGCTGCCCAAGAAGGCTACCCAGGTATTGCAAAATTATTTAGGGCTGCGGCTGCTGCAGAAACTGTACATGCACACAGCCATCTTAGGGCGCTAGGCGGTATTAACACAACAAAGGATAATCTAAAGGAAGCGATCTCTGGAGAAACTCATGAATTTGTAAGCATGTACCCCAAGATGATAGATGAAGCTAAAGCAGAAGGGGAGAAGATAGCTGAGAAATCTTTTGCTTTTGCTAATGAAGTAGAGCAGATCCATGCAGGATTATATAAAAAAGCTCTTGACAACCTAGACAACTTTCCAGAAAAAGATTACTATGTTTGCAGTGTCTGTGGTTACACGGTTGCAGATGAAGCCCCAGAAAAATGCCCAGTTTGTGGTGCAATGAAAAAAGCATTTAACAAAGTAGATTAATCTATTATTTTTATTTATTAAAAATAAATATATCAATCAACGGAATTCAAAGCCATTTGCTCTTCAAGTGATTCAAGCTTTATCCTTATATCTTCTTTTTCAGTCCTTACTGCAATCAGTGAATAGAGGCCTTTTATTCCTTTAATAGGGCCGATTTTTTCTACCTCAAGATTTCTCAATTCTTCGTTGTCAGTCACTTTTGTTTTAACAAGGATGTCCCATTCACCCGAAATCTCATGGACTTCAAGCAATTCATCAATCATTGCAAGCTCTTTCGAGATCCTCCCAATGTCCTTAATACTATCAATTGAGACTCTTATCCAAGCAGTTGTAAGTTTACCGCATTTTTTTGCATCTAGTAAAGGAACTATCCCTTTAATTATACCAAGTTGCCTAAGCCTTCTTGTTCTATCATAAACTGTAGATTCGGCCGCCCCTATTTTCTTTGAAAGATCTTTATAAGAAATAGTTGCATCTTTTTGAAGTTCAGTCAGGATGTCTTTATCCAGATTATCTAATTTAATTGGTTGTTCTGATGCCATTTTATCACTAATTCCGTTTTGTATTAATTAATAATTATAAATTTAAATATTTTTCGGATAAAAATTATTTAAGCTCGTTTTCTTTAAAAGAGAAATAACTTGATTTATGCCAAGTGATTTATTTGTGAATCCAGCTTAGTACCACAGATACCAGGAATTTAAGTTCAGAAGATTTTTTCGAAATACTGGTGGGCTTATGCTTCCAAAGGATAGAAACAAAAAATATCCCGAGTATGGCATAATGTGTTAAAATTCTCAGTTTGCTAGATTTAGTCTTGGAGTAGAATTTAGAGAGATTATGCATCGATTTCATTGTGATTCTAGTTCCAATGCCAATTTTTCTAGGTTCGTCCATTAGTTTCAGCTTTTGAGTTTATACATATCTAAAAATTAAAACTAACATATAAAATTTATTATTCAAAAAGAAAAGAAGTAGGGGCCGGGGCCGAGATTTGAACCCGAGTCATGGGATCCACAGTCCCATAGGATAACCAAGCTACCCCACCCCGGCCATCAGAAAACCTAAAGTCAGGATGTTTATAAATGTTATGGGAGTATCCTTTCAACAAGCCATTTTGGATCAAAAGGCTCTAGGTCGTCGTATCCTTGACCCGTTCCGATAAAAAGAATAGGTTTGCCCGTAATATAACTTATTGAAAGAGCAGCACCGCCTCTAGAATCGGCATCAACTTTAGTTAATATTGAACCATCAAGGCCAATTTCTGAAAACTTTGTTGCTTGCTCTGCTACAGCATTACCTGCAAGAGAATCCCCAACAAATATTTTCATGTCAGGATTTGATACCCTAACTAATTTCTTCATTTCATCCATCAAATTTCTATTCATTTCTGAGCGGCCTGCAGTATCTATTAGAACAACATCTATTCCTCTAGCCTTTGCATGATTTATTGCATCGAATGCAACGGCTGCTGGGTCAGCGCCATAATTATGCTTTATTACCTTTATCCCGATGTTTTCAGCATGCAGGCAAAGTTGCTCAATTGAACCCGCCCTGAAAGTATCCGATGCCGCTATCACAACTTTGTATCCCTTATCATTTAATAATTTACCAAATTTTGCAATGGTTGTGGTCTTGCCTGTTCCATTGAAGCCAACAAATGCTATTGAGAATATTTCTCCTGCTTTCTTCTTTTTATCAATTTCTTTAAAAATATTATATTTTTTGTATTCAAGTATCTCAGTCAAAGTTTCTTCTACAGCTATTTTTACAAAATCTTTTTTATTTGAAGTTAATCCAATCTTTTCTCCAGTAAGTTTCTTCTTCAGTTCATTGACAATCTTCTCAGAAACAGCCATAGAAACGTCACTTTCAAGAAGTGAAAGTTCAAAATCTTCTAGAATTTTATTAAGGTCTTTTTCAGTTATCTTCTTGGAGCTAACTCCATCTACAAGACCTGAAAATTTATTTTTTAAAGAGTCGAACAACAGTATCAGCTCATAAAAGGGACTTTATTATATCAACATCCCTAATAATCCCTATTAGTGCCCCTTCAGCATTAATGATAGGTATTTGTTCAATGCTATTTTTTCTCATCTCTTTTGCACATTTACTGACGGTTGTTTTTCTTGAAACTGTTACAAGTTCAGTTGACATTACATCCTTTATTGGTTTTAAAGGGAGTGTGAGCTTCTTTGAAACTATATGCAAGGCATTTTTAGGCTCCCACGCCCAATCATCACCTTCACCTGAAATATTAAGCTCAGTGGTCTTAAGTTCGTCTAGGAATTCCCCAGAAGACATTATATCCTGGGTATCTACAATTCCCACTATTCCGCCATCATTTCCCAAGACCATGAAAAAATTGGATTTGCTGTAAACCATAATCATAAGTGCAGACCTCAAGGGAGTATCCTGCCAAATGCAAGGCACTTCTTCTTTCATATATTTTTGACAAGTATCATTTAGATCAAGTTTTGAAATACCGTTCATTACAATATCCCTAACGGCCACAACACCCATAAGCTTCCCATTAGAAATAACAGGAACTCTTGATAGATTATTATCTAAAAGAATTTTAGCAACTTTTTTTATCCCGTCTCCTTCTTTGACTGATTTAAAATTCCTACTCATTACTAAAGCTATCTGATCTTCATTGGGGTTTTTTATTATATCGTCCAAGGAAATGATCCCAACAAGCTCTTTTTCTTTGTTTATGACTGGTAAATCTGGCTTCTTGTATTTTTGCATTTTTTCGAGGGCTTCATTTACTGTTGCTGGTATGGTCACCGAAATTACATCTCTAACCATTACTTCTTCTACTTTTATCATAATATCACGAAACAATTTAGTGGGCAGAACGTGCTTTAAGATAAAGTAAGGTATATAAAGCTTTTTATATTTGTTTTAAGGCGGGATAATCATGAATATTAAAACAGCCACTTCCATTATAAGTCACAGTTGTGACTCTAATACTATTAATTTGGGCTGTATTGACAGAATATAGGGATGAATATATGAAGATTGGAGTTTGTGGGATTAGTTGTTAAAAATGCCCAAAAATGATTAGAAAACAATGCCCTAATGGGGATAATGGATGTTTACCAAAAGAGAACAAGTTTTGTAAGATAGCAACTTGTGCTTACGAGATGAAAATAAATCTTTGTTTTGAATGCCCGGATTTTCCTTGTGAAATAACAAAGTCTGGGCCAATAAGTTATAGATACTGCCAGTATCTAGCAAGTGAATAATAAATAACCAAGATTTTTAATTTTACCTAAGTATTTATTAACTAAATAATAAAATTAAAATTAATGGGATGGAAAGAGAGAAAAAATGTTAGAAAAAAAGTAGCTTCTGAACGTATAAAAGAACTTCTAAAGTCCTCAGAGTTACACAAGAATGATGAAGTTCTATCAAGAAATTCTATAAGAACAGCTATGGCAATCTCTAGGCGCCATAAAATAAGAATATCGTCCAAATTTAAGAGAAAATTCTGTAAAAAATGTTTCACTATTTTAATCCCAAATAAAACGGTGAGGGTTAGAACGGGAAAAGGAAAAGTTACATTTACCTGTTTAAATTGTGGCAATATAAAAAGAATACCTTATTCTAAAGAAAAGAAAATTCAAAGTAATTTAAAAAAATAGAGCTAGATACTTTGAATTAATAATTTTTCTGAAATCAGAGCGATAACTCACCCTCAACTATATCAAATATTACTTTCTCAACACCTATTGGGCTTCCGTCTAGTACTTCAAGTGCATTGTCTATCTTCTTTTCCTTATCAGAATAAAGAGTGTAAAGATCTTGACCCTTTGTTACTTTTTCACCCTTTTCAACATGGAAATAAATCCCCGCTCCCTTGTCATCTGGAGCCCCGCATGCCCTTGCAATCATATTTATCATTCGTGTATCCATAAAGTCTATTCTTCCCTCAATTTCTGATTTCACTGTATGTTTATAGGTGCCTACAGGGATATCTTCTGGTTTAATTTTGGGATTTCCTCCCTGCTCAGCTATAATCTCCCTAAACTTAGATAATGCTTTTCCGCTGTCAATCATTTTTTCTGCAATCTCTTTTCCTCTTCCTCTCTGCGCCTTGCCACCCATTTCAAATAGTAGTCCGGCTATTTCACATGACTTTTCTCTCAAATCTTGCGGCCCCTTGCCACCTAGTACATTTAAAACATCAATTGCTTCAAGCGCAGGCCCGATTCCACGCCCTACAGGTTTTCCCCCATAGGTGATCATGCATTTTATTTCCATCTCGAGCGTCTCACCAAGGCTAATAAAGTCTCTTGCAAGTTTCCTTGCCACTTCCATATCTTTAATCTTAGCATTTTTACTTACAGGTATATCTATAACTACTTTTTCAGAACCTGATGCTTTTTTCTTTGCAAGGATACTGGCAAGAAGTAAAGATTGAGGATCTAATCCCAGAGGATTTCGTATTTTTATTAACTTATCATCGGCTATTGCTAAATCAACACCGCCACCCCATACTATGCAACACCCTATTTTTTCGACAATCCTTTCGATTTCATCTTTGTGGAAACTGACGTCACAAAGTATTTCCATTGTGTCAGTTGTTCCAGCTGCGCTTGAAATTGCTCTTGAGGATGTTTTAGGGATTGTTAAACCTGCGGCACCTAAAATAGGAACCATAACCATAGTCGTCCTATTGCCTGGCACCCCACCTATGCAGTGTTTATCAAAAACAGGTTTTCTTTTAATATCCAGAGTCTGGCCAGTGTTTACCATACTTGTAATTAGATTAATTACTTCTTCATTAGAAAGTCCTCTTGTATAAATTGCAGACACAAAAGCGGAGAGTTCGACATCACTTAATCTGTTTTCAACTGTGTCTTCTATAATATCTAATATTTCTTCTTTAGCTAAAGAAAGACCATCTAATTTCTTCTTTATGAAATGAACGGAATCTGGAGGAGGGGCTAGTGTTACCTCAGCGTTAATACTGCATGATAAATCTAACTTTCTACACAGATATTCATAGAGCCCAACTTCGCCTTTTGCAACTACTTTTTCTGTCAGATCTACAACAGCGACAAACTCCTCTTTTCCCAGCTTTACATTGACTCTGCCGAGTCTTCTGACTCCAAGAAACTTAGCATCGTCTTTATGCATTAGAACAAGTGGATAATCTGTCGCTTCAATATCAAGAATTTTAATCTTTAATAACACGAGAATCTCCTTAAAAGAAGATTAATTAAGGGTATTTATAATTAACCCTGAAAAAGAATAAAAAGTAAAAATCTAAGTTCCTGACTCCCATGATGAAAGGTATTCTTCCTGTTCCTTTGTCAAGGTGTCAATTGTAATGCCCATTGATTTTAGCTTCAAAGTGGCTATTCTTCTATCAATATCTAAAGGTACAGAATATACTTTATTCTCAAGCTTTTTCCCCTCTTTAGAAAGATACTCTGCGGACAAAGCTTGATTTGCAAAACTCATATCCATAACTGATGCTGGATGACCCTCGGCAGCGGCAAGATTAATCAGTCTGCCTTCTCCGAGGAGGTATATTTTCTTACCTTCTTTTAATATATATTCTTCGACAGAATCCCTAACTGTCCTTTTAGAAGTTGATAATTTTTCTAATGAGTTTATGTCAATTTCGACATTGAAGTGGCCCGAGTTTGCAACTATGGCGCCATTTTTCATGTTTTTAAAATGTTCTTCTCTAATCACATGCTTATTGCCCGTTACTGTGACAAAGATATCTCCAATTTTTGAAGCTTCTTCCATTTTCATTACCTGGAATCCGTCCATAGTCGCTTCAATTGCTTTTATAGGGTCAATTTCGGTGATAATGACTTTTGCGCCCATTCCTCTTGCCCTCATAGAAACTCCTTTGCCACACCAGCCATACCCACAAATTACAAAGTTTTTCCCAGATAGCAAGACATTTGTAGCCCGAATAATTCCATCAAGAGTGCTCTGCCCTGTTCCATATCTGTTATCAAAGAAATGTTTTGTCATAGCATCGTTTACAGCAATAATAGGATATTTTAATACCCCTTCTTTTTCCATGCTTTTGAATCGGATTACCCCCGTCGTAGTCTCTTCTGTACCGCCAATTATTCCTGGAAGAACATCGCTTCTTTCCTTCATGATTGTAGAGACTAGGTCTCCTCCGTCATCCATTGTAATGTTTGGTTTGGCATCCAATACCTTATTTAGATGATCATAGTATGTATCCCTATCTTCGCCCCTAATAGCAAAAACAGGAATCCCGTAATCCTTAACAAGTGATGCGGCAACATCGTCTTGAGTGCTCAAAGGATTTGAAGCACATAAAAAAACTTCAGCGCCACCTTCTTTTAAAGTGATCATGAGATTTGCAGTTTCAGTTGTAACATGAAGACAGCATCCAATTTTGTAACCTTTTAGAGTATTTTTTCTTTTAAATTCGTCTTTAATCAGTGCTAATACGGGCATTTCTCTCTCTGCCCATTCAATTCTCATCCTTCCTTTCTCGGAAAGTGAGAGGTCTTTCACATCGTATAGCATCTATCCACCTAGAAAACCTATCAAAGAAAGATTTATAAATGATTGTATTCGGATTTGTATACGTGAGTTAATGAGAAAGTACATTTTTGGACTTATTTTAATAGGATTGTTACTCCTTTCAGCAGGGTGCGCTATAGAGAAGAAAGTGGAGAAAGGAGATACGATAAAAGTTGACTATGTTGGAAAACTTCAAGATGGAACAGTTTTTGATACATCCATCTTAGATGAAGCAAAAAATGCGGGAATCTACGATGAGAGTAGGATCTATGAGCCTCTGACATTAAAAGTAGGAGACGGGTCGACTATTCCTGGATTTGAAAATGGATTATTGGGAATGAAGGAAGGCCAAACAAAGACTATTTCTATACCCCCAGAACAGGCTTATGGCCCTAAAGACCCAAACTTAAGATTTACACAGACTAAAATCTTAGAAGAAATTCCAAAAACTCAAGAGATAACAAGATTTGAAGAAATTCCAAAAACTTTCCAAGCAACTGTAAGCTCATTTGTTACTAGATACGGACAGCAACCCATTGTAGGCATGGTAGTTGATCTAGCCGATTGGCCAGGTCAAGTGGTTCAAGTAACTGGAACAGATGTTGTTATAGAACACAAGCCAGAAGTTGGAAAATCTATCACTAACGAAGTTACTACCCTTACAATAACAGAGATTAAAGCATCAAGTATAGTATTAAGATATGACCCCAAAGTTGGAGATCTTTTACCAACTGAAATTGGGAATTTGATGGTACTTGAAGTAACTGACACAATAATGAAAGTAGAGGCAATGCCACAGAAACAAATCGAAACAGTATTTGGAATCGCAAATGTTGTTGAATCCGGGGATAAATATTTAATTAGAGTAAATCCAAAAGTTGGAGATAGTATAATATATCAAAATCAAGTCGGCGAAGTAGTTGAGGTAACAGCAGATGATTTCGTTGTCGATTTCAATCACCCGCTTGCAGGCGAAACTCTATTCTTCACAGTAACAACTGTAATCATCGAAAAAGGCAAAGAAACAGGCTTCTTTGAAAAATACAGACTTTTCATATTTGGTAGCCTTTTGATAGTCGTATTTGCAGCTGCATATGTCTTCATGACAAAGTTCTATTCCAAAGAAGACAAAGAGAAGAAGAAAGAGAAACCAAAAACAAAGAAAACAAAGGCAGCCAAAGAAGAAATGAATGGCGAGCTAAAAGAACTTGCATCAACTGTTGAAGAAGTGCAAAAAGGACTTGATACTAAGAAAGAGGCGAAAGCCAAACCAAAGAAACCTAAAGCCAAGAAAAAGACTTCAAAGAAGAAAAAAGAGTGATGCTTTTTAAGGTGAAGATCTAAGATGAAATATAATAAAAAATTTTTATTTTTAATATTTGCTATTTTTGTCCTTATAACTACAACAATCGGTTGTAATGTAGATTTAAGCGATATTGGAATACCCTCTGAAAAGGGAGGGGTAACTAGTAGCGGAGAAATAGATATTCTAAAAGCCAAACTTTCTGCATATGAGTCGCAAGAGTCGATGGAGAATAAGGAAATACAAAAACTAAGGGAAGAAATTGATAGAATAAAGAATCAGAACATCCCCCTTAATGGGGATGTAGCAGTGGTTAGAATATTTGGCATATTGGATCAAGAAGATGTACTGCCCATTACAGCACAGCTTCGAAAACTTGCAGAAGACAAAGAAGTTGGTGGCGTCGTTTTATGGATTGACAGCCCAGGAGGTGGAGTTTCCGCAGTCACAGAAATTTACGATGAGATTCAGAGACTAAATATGAGAAAACCTGTTGTTGCTTATGTAGGCGGCGTTGCAGCTTCTGGCGGCTATTACTTAGCAGTTGCAAGTGACAAAATAATAGTAAAACCTGATGCTACTTTGGGGAGCATTGGCGTAATATATGTTCATGAAGATTTAACAGAATACTTCAAAATGTTTGGTATAAAGATAGAAGTAATAAAAACTGGTGAAGATAAAGACCTTGGAGCTTCTTGGAGGCCATTATCTAACGATGACCGAGAAAATATCAAACAGATGATTAATGAAGATTTTGATAGATTCATTTATGTTGTTTCGAAGGGAAGAAATCTCTCAACTGAAGAAGTCCTAAAATATTCAGACGGAAATGTATGGAGCGGCACACAAGCTGTTTCTTACAAACTTGCCGATAGAGTAGGCACTCTTGATACAGCCATAGAGGAATTAAAAGTAACTGCCGGACTTAAGAATCCAAAAGTATCATTTTTTCAGATTGCAGATGATGGTAGCATCTCAAATATGAGCTATGAGTTTATGAGATACCAATACGAGCCTTCTATAAGTATTCAAAAGAAGTAAAAATATTTTCAAAGAAGTCCGTATCTACAACTAAAACTCTTTTATCGGTGACAATGTCGTCGATATACCCTTTCCAGTACACCACTATGCCCGGACCAAAAAGTGAAATATAATGCTTTAATTGTTTGTTATAATCCTGTTTAAACTCTATGTAGTCGCAAAAACTAGCCTTGCTCTCAAACCAAAATACTTTCCTACCCCTAATCTTAATCGGTTTTTTTAAAAGAAAGTCAGGAGTTTTACCTGACCCCAGTTTTCGCAGATCATCCTCCCTTAAGAATTGAATCTCTTTTTTATCAAGGTATACTTTTAACATCTCTTCCCCGTTTTTGCCGTTCTCCCTTTGAATTTTTGAGGATGCTGGTGAATATGCTATATCTACTTCGATTGCTTTTAGGATCTCATTTTTAATTCTTTGATCCTCGATAGAATCGGGATTATGCATAATCTCCTTTATATCTTTTTTATTGAAACCCTTTTCTTTGAGTATCATCGTTGCAATTAATATTGGTGAAAATGATAGTTTAGAAGCTATATCAAAAAATGAGAGGCCTCGATCCCATAACTTTGTCAGCTCGCGAATTCTGTTCATTACTGGGTAATAATCCTTTTTGACATTTCTCACAGTTTTTTGAGACAATATTGAAAGTAGGATGTCTTCTTCGATCTCGTATTTACTAGATAATTCAGGTACATCATCCCTTGTGTTAATAGATTTGTAGATTTCCATGAAGACTTGTTTTCTCATTAGACCACTTTATTGTAAGATGTAGGAACACTTTTAAATATTTTCTATCATTTCTTGATTATGGATAACAAAGATCTCTATGAGCTTAAGAAGCAGCTTAAGTTCCTTTCAAAGATTAGGGGCAGACATACAGAACTTGTTTCGGTCTATATACCTGCAGGATATGAAATTTCAAAGGTAGCTGCACAGATTAAAGACGAACAAGGTACTGCTACAAATATCAAATCTAAAGGAACTAGGAAAAATGTTCTTTCTGCTCTAGAGAGAGTAATGCAACATTTAAGATTATATAAAATGACCCCTCCTAACGGACTTGTTATCTTTTCTGGTAATATCTCAGAGGACGAAGGCAGCCCAAGGATAGAACTCTTTACACTTAATCCTCCAGATCCGATATCTGTAAGAATTTACAGATGTGATCAGCAGTTTGTTCTTGATCCGCTGCTTGAAATGATTGAAGATAAAAGAGTCTTTGGTTTAGTCATTGTAGAAAGAGGAGAAGCAAGTATAGGTCTTCTAAGAGGTAAAAAGGTAGAATTACTCAAACATTTGACATCAAGAGTTCCTGGAAAGTTCAGGGCGGGCGGGCAGTCTTCAGTTAGATTTGCAAGATTAAGAGAAATTGCAGCGGATGATTTCAAAGATACCGTTGGTAAGATCTCAAATGAAATTTTCCTTGCTCAGCCGAATCTAGAGGGAATTCTTATTGGTGGCGGCGGGTATACCAAATTTGAGTTCGAAGAAGGGGAATATTTACATCACGAACTTAGGAAAAAAATATTGGGGACTGCAGATACAGCATATACCGAACTTTTTGGGCTAAACGAACTTGTAGATAAGAGCTCAAAAATCTTAGAGAATCTAGACATAACAAAAGAAAAGGATATCGTGACAAGATTTCTTAAGGAATTAATAAAGGATGACAGTCTTGCAGCTTATGGAGAAAAAGAAGTCAGAAAATACTTAGAAGCCGGTGCTGTAGATCTATTGCTTCTCTCAGAAGGGTTAAACAAAAACAGGATTAAGATAAAATGCGGATCATGCGATAATCTAACTGAAAAGACAGGAACTGACGAAGAACTATTCAAGTTAGAACAACAAATCTCTAGTATTCAGTGCGAAAAATGTGGGAATTTGAGTTTGAATATAGAAGAAAAAGTAGACCTACTAGAAGAGCTGGCAGATTTTGCTCAAGAAGGCAGTAGCAAGGTAGAAGTTATCTCTACAGAAACAGAAGAGGGTAGCCAATTATTAAAGGCATTCGGTGGCATTGCTGCAATTATCAGATACAGATTGTAGATTAAATAGACCTTAGTCCATTTAACAGATCCTCAAGTGTTTCTATGGGCGATAGAATCAAAGGTATTTTCTGCAATTCGGCTAATTGGACAGCAATTTCATCTACTTTCTTTGCCCCATGTAAAACAACCATTGATGGAATTATTCCCTGAACTTTAATCGCGATCATCGGAGATCTTCCAGTTGAAACTTTTGTAAATATCAAAGCCCTTTCTGAAGACAGTCCGTAAAGTTTAAGAAATTCTTCAGAATTCAGATTAAGAATGGCCTTAATACTATCAATAACTGTATATCCATGGATCTCCTTGCTCAAGTACTCTTCATTTACTAAAATATCTCCTTGAACTGCATCAATAAGCCTTTTTGGTGGAATGGGAACAGGAAATTCTTTAAGGTCAAGTACAACATCGCTTATTACCTCCTTAGCAAATCTGTGGCTAAACGAATGGATTATCTTTCCACCTCTGCTTATATCAATCTCTATTAGATTTTCAACAACTTTTCTGATCGTTGAAGACCCAGGAGATTTTCTCCTACCACCCTCATAGTCGCTTACAACAGAAGGAGATATAGATAAATGATGAGCCAAATCGGTTTGGGATATGCCAAAAATCTCGCGCCACTTCCTCAATGTTTGACCCGGATCGTCAGATAATACAACTTCTCCCGCTATCATCTTAGCAAGTTGTTCTTTAGCATCTTCAAACATATAGTTAAATAACGAACATAAATATATAAAATTTTCGTTGAAAAGCGGAGAAAGTAATAAAAATACATGCCAATATCGATATACATGTCAAATGTATATTTTATCCCTTGGAGGCAAGACTCTGACATGGTTGGTAAATTCAAGAAAATCATAAGAAAGAGCAATATTCTTGATGATATCAACAAAGAAGACAGGGTTGCAATTAAACTTCATGTTGGCGAATATAAAAATCCTGCTCATGTACATCCTCTTTATCTTAAAGAGTTGGTATCTGCACTTTTAGAAAAAGGGTGTGAACCTTTTCTTACAGACTCCACCACATACTATTGTGGACATAGATTCACTGCTGCCGGTATGATAAAAAATGCCTTTTATCATGGGTTTTCTCTTGCAAATATTGGAGCCCCTTTCATTGTTGTAGATGGATTAGGTAATGATGAAGGGTTTTCTGTTAAGGTCAGAAGCCCTCTGAATGAAATATTCCTACCCACCCTATTCAAAGAGATTGACAAGATGATTGTATTCAGCCATTGCAAAGGCCATGCATTGACTGGATTTGGGGGATCAATAAAAAATGTTGGAATGGGATGCGTTACAAAAAAATCAAAACTGGCAATGCATAAATTTGTTAATTTTTGCTATGATGATTCGCTTTGTGACGGATGCGATGCCTGTAGAGATATTTGTGACAGGGCCATACCTACAATAAAAAACGGAAAAAGAGTCCTTTCTCTTGAAAAAAGAGGGGATTGCATGCACTGCCCTGGATGTATGGAAGCATGTACAAGAGGGGCAATAAAATTAAAAGAACTTGAGAAACTAGGACAGGTTCTCCCAATTGCAGTTGAAGGGATTCTCAAAGTTATAGGTAAGGAGAATGTCACGTCGATTAACTGGGGCGCAAATATTGTGGAGTATTGTGACTGTATGCCTTTTCCAGGAAAGACCATCAGGGAAAATACCGGGATATACCTGTCAAAGGACATAGTCGCAATTGATAAAGCATTTCTGGATGATGCTAAAAAGGAGACTTTTATGATAGATGGAAGGCCAGACCCAGAAATACAGGCTATAGAAGGAGAAAAAATTGGCATAGGCAAAATGGAATATGAAAGAGTATTGCTATAAAATTTATGGCCAGAAGTGTTGGGAACCCCCTCCTTTTGGCCCATTTTCAGGAGTATGGAGGGGGTTCTTTAGGAGCTCCGTTGTCTTTGCCAGAGAAATCGCGAATTTCCATGACAAGAGACAGATTTATGCATTGATGATACGTGACAGTTGCTGCAACAACCATCACTAATGATTAGTAATACTAACTTATATATAAAGTTATCGGTTAACAATGGTTACAAATAGTGAAAATTGGTAATGATTATCATTAAAACTACATAAACTTTTAAAATAAAAAAATATATAAAAATTGATTCCTATGAAAAAGATTCTGATTAGTGGGAAATGGATTGACACAAACAATTACTTGGAAATAATAAATCCCTATAACGGAAAATGTGTTGATAGCGTATCAAAAGCCTCTTCTAATCATCTAAAAGAAGCTGTTGACTCGGCAGTGCGAGGAAGTAAGATTATGAAGGGCGTTAGCCGCCACAGGAAATATGAAATACTGTCAAAAACTGCAGAGTTGATGTTAGAAAGAAAAGACGAGATTGCTAAGACAATGGCTTTAGAAAGTGGCAAGCCTCTTGCTTACTCAAGGGGTGAGGTGTCAAGGGCTTATGAAACTATTGTATTGTCTGCAGAAGAAGCAAAAAGACTCGGGGGCGAGGTAATACCTTTTGATGCTGCACCTACGAGCTCTGACAAGTATTGTTTTTACATAAGAGTTCCTGTGGGTATTGTATTGTCTATTACCCCGTTTAACTTTCCCTTAAATCTTGTCTGCCACAAGATTGGACCTGCCATAGCGGGAGGAAATAGCGTAATACATAAACCTGCGTCGAAAACTCCTTTGACCTCTCTTATTCTTGGGGAAATCCTTCTAGAAGCAGGACTACCAAAAGAGGCGCTAAATATTGTTATTTGCTCAGCTGAAGATGCTGAAAACTATCTTGTTAAGAATCCATTAATTAGAAAAATATCATTCACAGGAAGTAAATTAATAGGGGAAAGAATTGCATCTAACGCAGGTTTAAAGAAACTCTCAATGGAGCTGGGTTCAAACTCTGGAGTAATCATTGATGAAAATTCAGATATTGATAAAGCCGTATCTGCTGTTAAAGTTGGGGCTTTTGGATATTCTGGGCAAGTTTGTATTCATTGCCAAAGGGCTTACGTTCATGATAGTGTCTATGAAGAATTTAAGAAAAAGATTGTGGATGCTGCAAATAATCTTGTTATAGGAGATCCGCTAGAAATTGGTACAGATATTGGGCCTATGATTGATGAGAAAGAGATAATCAGAATCAAATCATGGTTAGATGAAGCAAAATCACAAGGTGCAAAGATTCTCTGTGGCAATGAAAGAGAAGGCTTTGCGTTTAAGCCAACGGTAATAGAAAAAGTAACTGAAGAAATGAAGATTGTAAAAGATGAAACATTCGGCCCCACTCTGGCACTGATACCATTTAGTGATTTTAAAGAAGCAGTAAGTAAATTAAATAATTCGATATACGGATTACAGGCAGGGGTTTTTACAGAAAATCTTAGGAATTCTTACTATGCAATTGACACTCTAGATGTAGGAGGAGTTATGATAAATGATATCCCAACCTTCAGGATTGATTTAATGCCTTATGGTGGATTGAAGGGCTCCGGCTATGGCAGAGAAGGGCCAAAATATGCTATTGAAGAGATGACAGAAATAAAGTGTGTAAGATTCCACCTTTAGAAGATTTAGTAAAAAATAGAATTATGAGGATTTTAAATCCTCTTGTCTATTTCAGTATATGGAATAAATTCACCAACATGTGCATATGCTGGCCTAATTATCTTCTTGCCTGATATAAGTTCTTCAATTCTGTGGGCACACCAACCAGGTATTCTGCCCATGGCAAATAGAGGCGTATACATCTCTTTGGGTATGTCAAGGCAGTGGTATACAAACCCTGAATAGAAATCAACATTTGCAGTTATTACTTTGTTAGATTTCTTTACTTCGTAAAATACTTCAGGCCCAACCTGCTCTATAAGCTCGTACAACTTAAATTCGTCCATTCTCTTCTTATCCTTTGCAAGCTCCCTTGCTTTTGTCTTTAAAATAACTGTTCTTGGGTCTGACTTAGTGTAAATTGCATGCCCGAGCCCATAAATTACGCCCATTCCATCAAAAGCTTTTCTTTCAAGGATTTTTTTTAGGTAATTTTTTACCTCCTCTTCATCTTCCCACTCTCGAACGTTATCTTTAATGTCCTTCATCATTGCCATTACGCTTTTATTTGCACCGCCGTGCAGTGGACCTTTCAGAGATCCAATCCCAGCAGATATGGCAGAATATGTATCGGTTCCTGATGAAGTAACTACATGAACTGTAAATGAAGAGTTATTACCTCCTCCGTGCTCAGCATGAAGAATTAGAAGAATATCAAGTGTATCCGCTTCAAGCTTAGTAAAATTCCCATCTTCTCTCAGCATGTAGAGAAAATTTTCTGCTGTGGAGTAATCTGGATTATGATTTCTGAGTATTAGGTCTTTACCTTTGAAATAATGTCTTCTGGCATGATATGCGTAGGCAACAATTGATGGGAATTTAGCTATTAATCCAACACTTTGCCGCAAAACATTTTCTATGCTTATATCATCCGCTTTCTTATCCAGAGCGTAAAGAACTAAAACGCTCCTTGCGAGTTTGTTCATTATATCATTACTTGGAAAGTGAAGTATTACATCGTTAGTGAAATTGACAGCTAGATCTCTGTTACTAACCATTAATTCATTGAAATACTCTAGCTCTTCCCAAGTAGGCAATTTTCCAAAGAGAAGAAGGAAGATAATTTCTTCAAATCCGTGTCTATTCTCTTTGGATATAGCATCTACTATGTCCTCAATTTTTATGCCCCTGTATGCAAGTCTACCTTCTAGTGGGGTAAAAACTCCATCTTTTTTTTCATAACCTGTTACATCAGATATTTTAGTCAATCCGACTAATACACCGCTCCCATCTTCATTCCTCAATCCTCTTTTGACATCAAATTTAGGATAAAGTTCAGGAGTGATTTGGTTATTTACCTTGGCATAGTCCACCAGTTTTTCAAACATTTAAACACCTTTTTAATAAAAATCTTGACATATGTCTTATAATAATTTATTTTTTTCTTCTAATGTTTGATATTTAAGATTTTCGGTGGAGCAATAATTAAAAATAATAAGTTAAAGTATTAATCATCTCAAAATAGAATAAAAGAAAGTAAATGGTGGGGTCGCTGAGATTTGAACTCAGGTCCCAAGCTCCCAAAGCTCGAAGGATAGGCCAAGCTACCCCACGACCCCAATAAGTCCATCTTAAAATACATCGCTTATAAGATTTTCGTTTTACAATTATTTGATTGTGATTCTTTCCCCAGTAACCATATAGTGAATTTTTTCTGAAATCTTGCAAACATGATCTCCGCATCTTTCAAGGTATCTTCCTATCAGCATGTAATGTGTATAGTAACTTATGCTTTTAGGATTTTCAACCATGTAAGATATGCATTCACGTAGTATCGTATGGAAAAGACAGTCAACTTCATCATCTCTTTTCCACATAGTATCAATGAGTGTTAGATCCTCAGTTTCATAAGCTTTGATTACATCATCTAACATTCCTAAAACAATATCCCCCATGACACATACACTTTTTAATCTTGGGAATTCTTTATTCAAGGATATCTCTTTTATGTCACGCGATATATCTTTAGAGTATATGCCAATCCTCGTTAGATATGTGTTCATTTTCAAGGTAGATATTATAGCCCTTAGATCCCTCGCTACTGGTTGATACAATACAATTAATCTTTGTGCGTCGTCTTCAATTTTATAATCAAATTCCCTTATATCTTTCCTCTGACTGATTACCTTTTCTGCAATTGTGATATCTGAAGTTTTAACAGCGTCAATTGACTCTTTTAACATTTCTTTGGAGAGATTAGACATCTCGACTACATCAGCTTTAAGCTGTTCCAGTTCTTCAACAAATTTCTCTCTCATGTTTTCAACCTACCCAAATCTTCCCATTATATACTTTTCAGTTAATTCCTCTTTAGGATTTTCAAATATCTGTTGAGTTTCTCCAAATTCTATGAGCTTCCCTAAATACATTAAAACTGTATAATCACTTATTCTAGCCGCCTGTTGCATGTTGTGTGTAACAATCACGACAGTATATTCTTTCTTTAGTTCATCAATTAAATCCTCTATTTTTGTTGTTGCAATTGGATCTAGTGCTGAACACGGCTCATCCATTAATATAATATCTGGCTGGATAGCCAAAGCTCTTGCAATACAGAGTCTCTGTTGTTGCCCCCCGGATAATCCCATTGCCGATTCCGTTAATCTTTCACAAACTTCGTCCCAAAGAGCTGCATCTTTTAAACTTTTTTCAACAATTGTGTCAAGATCTTTTTTATTTTTAATACCATGAATTCTTGGGCCGTATGCAATATTATCATATATAGATCGGGGAAAAGGATTTGGTTTCTGGAAGACCATGCCAATTTTACTTCTCAAGGCCACAGGGTCCACTTTTGGATCAAGTATATTCAATCCTTTCCAAATTACTTTACCTTCCATTCTGCAGCCATCGATTTCCTCGTTCATACGATTAAGTGCTCTAAGCAACGTGCTTTTCCCACAGCCGCTTGGCCCAATGAAAGCTGTCACCTTGTTTTTTGGTATACTCAATGAAACTTTATTAACTGCAAGCATATCGGAATAATAAACATTCAAATTTGATATTACCAAGGCTCCATTGTCCTTTTTTTCTTTAGATTCCATCCATTATCACCAAACAATTTAATATCATATCTACCAATCCCTATTGGCTTGTGAACGCTGACGAATAATCATAGCCAAGAGATTCATTGCGAATAAAATTATCAATAATATTATTATCGTACTAGCAGCAAGATTTTGAAACTGTAATTTAGGGTGTCTTGTCCAGAAAAAAATTGTGACTGGCAATGCCAAGAATCCATCAAAGATGCTACCTGGAGCAGTTTTAGCAAACACCGATGCTATGAACAAAATAGGTGCTGTTTCACCTATAGCTCTAGAGAGCGCTAATATTGAACCTGTTAGAGTTCCGGGTAATGCATATGGTATGACATGATGTCTTACTGTCTGCCACTTCGTAGCGCCAAGCCCTCTAGCCGCATCCCTAAATGATTTTGGAATTCCCTTTAGAGCTTCTTCGGTAGTGACTATTATAATTGGCATAATCATCAATGATAAAGTCAAACTGCCCGATAGCACACTAGTCCCAAATCCAAAGATACGAACGAATACAGTTAATCCAACTAATCCAAATACAATTGACGGGACTCCTGCCAAGTTTTGTATTAATCTTCTTAAAATTCTTGTGTAGGCGTTGTCTTTTGCAAATTCAGTGAGGTAAACAGCTGCCCCAACACTTACGGGCAAAGAGAAAATCATGGCCAGCCCAACAAGATAGATTGATCCAAGAATAACTGGATATATTCCTGCTATTGCAGGATTAGAACTTGGATATGATGTTAAGAAATTAATATTAATTCCAGATAATCCTTGCTCCAGAATAGAAAACATCAAAAAACCTAAGAAAACTATTGCAAATGCTAGACAAGACCCAACTGAAACTATACCTATTTTACCGATTTTATGCCTAAATCCCAAGGTATTTTCTGATTCAATTTTTTTGATTTCCAGATTATTATTAATTTGAGAAGAAGTTAGTTTTGTATTTGATTTATTACCAAGAGGATTTACTAAATTTATTTTTTTCTTTTTGTTTGAAGCTGTTCCACCGGCGTTTTGAATTCTTAAAACGACAAGTCCCGCAATATAATTAATCACATATGTAATTGCAAATAATACAAGACCGATTGCAAATGCTGCGCTAACGGCCAATCCAGGAGGGATATCTCCAGTTGCTACTTGCGCTATATAAGCAGTCATAGTTTGAACTTGATTTAAGGGATTTAGAGTAAGTTTTGCTACATTTCCAGCAGCCAATGCCACCACCATTGTTTCGCCCAAAGCCCTTGCTAAACCAAGCAGAATTGAAGCAATTATCCCACTTGAAGCAGCTGGCATTACAACTTTAATTGCAGTTTCCCATTTTGTTGCCCCTACTGCAAGACTTCCTTCTTTCAATTCCCTAGGAACGGCCCTCATAGAGTCATCTGAAACACTAACAATTATTGGGAGAATCATAATCGACATCACTATGATTGCACTAGCAGCGTTAAAATAACTGGCCCCGAAATATTCTCTTAAGATTGGACTAATTACTATAAGGGCAAAGAATCCGTATACTATTGAGGGTATACCAGCCAATAGTTCAATAATAGGTTTAGCTATAGAACTAATTTTTTTATTCGCAAATTGAGTGAGGTAAACTGCAGCCCCTACTCCAAGAGGTGTTGCAATCAGAATGGACCCCCCGGCAATTAGAACTGTACCTGAGAGTAAAGGAAGGATACCAAAACTTGGATCTGTTCCGTTGGGCGTCCATTGTGTACCCGTAAAAAACTGTAGAATACTTACTTTTGGACTTAAAAAAAATTCAATAGAGCCATTCACCAATGTATACAAGATAGCTAGGCTGACTAGTATTGCAAGACTTGCTGCAATGAATATCAACTTAACTATCACTGCTTCTTTTAAATCCACTTTTTTATGAAAGGGATTATTCCCATTGAAGTATGCTCTATTGGTTTTACCTAACATTAGGGTCACTCTTAGTTTAATTTTGAAAGTTGTGCGGGTATTATTGTTGGGTCGACTAATGATACCTTAACATATCCAACTTGTGGCACGATATTTTGTCCCTGTTCACTTAAAATGTATTTTAGGTATGCATTTATAGCTTTTCCCTTGTCTGTTGAATTAGTTGGTACGCCGTTTGTGTATATGTGTAAGGGCCTTGCCATTGGGTATTTTTCTACGTTTTCAATTGATGCTTCAACAAATGTATCTCCTGATTTCTTGGCAATCTTGACTACTTTTAATTGACCTGGATTTTCAATTATGTATGCAAATCCAAAGTAACCTATTGCGTATTTGTTTGATTTTATTGCATCAAGGATAACGTTATCGTCTGCACTTGGGTTGTATACCCCATCGCCAGATTCCAGCCTTGTCTTTGCTACCTGAGTTACTTTTCCCCAGTCTTTTATGGTGCTTTCGAAGAAATAATCGTATGTTCCGCTTGCTTCGTCTGGTGCGTAGATAGTTATCTTTGCATGAGGTGCGCCTTTCTCCTTTAATCCAGGCACTTCATCCCAGTAAACTGCAGGATTGTCGTTTGTGAAAATCTTGTATAGTTGGTCAAATGTAAGTTCATTTGCCCAAGTATTTTCATTGCTCACAACTACGGCCAATACATCATAAGCTACAACCCATTTTGTTGGAAGAACACCATTGCAAGCCGCTGTTGCAGTGCCATCTGAATTGACCAATGTTTCGTCACAGCCTATGCTCTTATAGTCTGAACTTTTCAGTAACCTGCTTGCATCTCCTAGGTCAGTCTCTCCTTTGAGTAAGGAGTTCAATCCGTGGCTTGATCCACCGCCAGAAACAGATATCTGTGCACCTTCGAATTGTTCTGCCCAGTATATTGCTAATGGCAAAACTGTGCTTGAGCCTGTCTGGCTGAGTTTTATATTTGATTGCGATGTGTTTTGGGTACAACCGGAAAAGACCATACCAAAAACAATAATCCCCGTCAATAATCCAAACACTCCTATTCTTCTTCTATCCATAGCTAATCACCGAATTAATTAACTTTAGATCTCTTATAATACTTGTCGACTTATAGTATATAAATATACATATCAAATTATTTTCTCAATACCTATATATATTCTATAGTATTAATACAGAAATATTTATATAATCAATAGAAATCAATAAATCGATAAAATGGAAATAAGAAAAGTTCAAATCACCGGCGGTTCTTCTTATGTCATTACATTGCCTAAAGAGTGGATTAAATCTTTAAACATAAAGAAGAATGATTCACTCGGCCTCATAGTTCAGAAGGATGGAACTCTACTTGTAACCCCAGACAAAGTAATTGAGAAAAAAAGAAAACAAAAGGAATATATTGTTGATGCGGATACCGATAAAACCTATCTATTTAGGCTACTTGTAGGCGCTTATGTTATGGGGTACTCCGATATTGCAATAAGATCCAATGAAACAATGCCCCCCCAGATCAGAGAAGCAATTCGAATGTTTACACAAATTGCAATAGGTCCAGAGATTGTTGATGAGGAGCCAAATCTTTTTGTTGTGAAAGATCTATTAAGCCCAATGGAGATGCCTTTTGAAAAGACGGTTAAAAGGATGTATTCCCTTGTTGAAAGCATGCACAAGGATGCAATTAAATCTCTAAAAGCTAATAATAAAGAATTGGCCCAAAATGTTGTTTCAAGGGATTTTGAGGTAGATAGACTCTACTGGCTCGCTACACACCAATATAATGTCATTCTTACTGATATATTGCTTTCAAAGAAAATGGGCTTGAGTCAGGAAGAAGCAAGTTATTTCTTTTTAATAAGCAGAATTTTGGAAAGAATTGGAGACCACGCATCTATTCTTGGTGAGAATGTTCTAAAAGTAATAGGCAAACTCAATCCAGACATAATTCAAGATATAGAATCAGCAAGTACTCTAGCCCTGGATATTCTTTCAAAGAGTTTTGAATCACATTTCAAAAAGAATATCAAAAAAGCTAATGAAAATATTGATGCTGTAGATAAATTATTGGGAAAATGTGAAGAAATAAATAACAAGGTTTTAAATCTGGGAATTGAAGCTATTCCTGTAGTATATATAGTTGAAAGCATCAGGAGAACAGGCGAATACTCTGGGGACATTTCAGAGCTTACCATCAATTATTTGATATTAAAAAATTAAATATTTATTTTATCCCTTTAATAAACATTTTTAATTTGTCTTCATGATCTCCTTTAAGATCTTTCCTTGTAAGAGTTAATTTTGCCAATGGAGTAATTCCTATAAAATCCTCCATGTCACCGAATGCCGTGGAATCGCCAGAACTACCACAAGTGCAAAAGAATGCCACATTCTTGAACTTACCTTTGTTTTCGTTAATATAGGTTCTAACTGCAGGCGCCATGAGTGCAGCCCATATAGGAGTTCCAATAGCAAGAAGATCATATCTTTCTGGGGTTTTTCGCATTTCTTTTATACTAGTTAGGTTTTTAGAACGTGCATCTCTCCCAGACTTTAGCCACCCTATTATTCCTTTCCTGTTTTTATTATCTATTATTTCCTCGATGTCGCACTTCATCTTACTAGAAATCTCTTCTGCTATTTTCTTAGTATTTCCAGACCTAGAATAATAAACAACAAGTGTCTTCATAATAGCGAATTTTTTTTTAGCACTTATAAGTCTTATGAGAATCAAATATTGGCCAATGATACCTTTAAAGTAGAAATTAGAACAGCAAATACTATTGAAATATTATAGATAAGTCTTATATATCCCTGATAATACTATTTTTCTGGACGAGTAAAAAATACGGCCAGTTGTTTTAAAAGAAATGGAGGAGATACCTATAATTGAACCGCAGATTAACTTTCCCGTTGAGGACAGAGACGATGAGCAGCCTCTCTTCATTCCTGAAGAAGACTACGATGAAGATTAAATATACTAATTAATCTTTTTTGATATAATTAAATTTAGACCCATATAATATAATGATTCTTATAATAGAGAGATACTAACCGAAAACTATTTTAAGAATATATTTATATGAAAATGGGGGGCTTTTATTGCCAGAAAAAAAGTTAAGGATATTGATAGCAAAGCCAGGGCTTGACGGCCATGATAGAGGGGCGAAGGTAGTTGCTAGAGCTTTGAGAGATGCAGGAATGGAAGTAATCTATACTGGACTCAGACAAACTCCTGAAAGCATTGTGGAAACAGCTTTGCAAGAGGACGTAGATGCCATAGGGCTCAGTATTTTATCTGGGGCCCATAATCATCTGTTTAAAAAGGTAATAGAACTTCTAAAGAAAGAAGGTGCAGAGGATATTCCTATTTTTGGCGGAGGCATTATCCCTGAGGATGACATGCCCTACCTCACTGACATTGGAGTTAAGAAAATATTTGGGCCTGGAACGAGTACTGAGAAAATTGTCACATATATAAAAGAAATGACTAATAAATAATAAAGAGTGCCTAAAATGAACTCATTTGATGAACTAATAAAACGCATGAGCTCAGGAGAAAGACGGGCACTTGGGAAGATTATTACTTTAATGGAAAATGATTCCTCTTCTTCTGCTTATATCATTCCTCAAATACATAATTTGACCGGCAATGCCCATATTGTAGGTATAACCGGGCCTCCCGGTTCAGGTAAGAGTAGCCTTGTTGATAAGTTGATATCCTGCTACAGAAATGATGGCCTTAAAATAGGAGTTATCGCTATTGATCCTACGAGCCCTTTCACAGGAGGGGCGATTCTTGGAGACAGAATAAGAATGAAGAGACACTATACCGACAAAGATGTTTTTATTAGAAGTATGGCAACTAGAGGGAATCTTGGAGGGCTTTCTGAAGCGACTGGAAATACTATAAAAGCTCTTGATGCCTTCGGAAAAGATGTGATTATAATTGAAACAGTCGGTGCAGGTCAGGTGGAAGTTGATATTGTTAAGGTAGCAGATACCGTTGTTGTTGTTTCAGTCCCGAGTATGGGGGATAGTGTCCAAACACTAAAAGCAGGAATCATGGAAATAGGCGACATATTTGCCGTCAATAAGGCAGACATCGAGGGTGTTGAGAAATGTATAATTGAAATCAGGATGATGCTTGAACTTTCAGAGAAAAAAGGGGGATGGACCCCACCCATAATAAAAACATACGGGAACAAAGATGATGGCACAGATGATCTTTATGAATCAATAAAAAATCATCACAAGTATCTGATTGAATCCGGACACCATGAGCAAAAAAGGATTATTAGAGGTAAAACTGAATTAATAAATATACTCCAGAATCTATTTATTAAAAATCTATACGATACTATAAGCGAAAAAGAGATGGAAGAACTTGCTAAAAAAATAGCAAATAGAGAAAAAGATCCTTACATGATTATTGAAGAATTAATTCCACGATTAAAAAAGTTTATTTGAGGTGATTTAATGATAAAAAAAATAGACCATATCGGGATAGCTGTGAATAATTTAGAAGAGTCATTGAATTTTTATGAAGATGCTCTTGGATTAAAAGTGGAGAATATAGAAGAAGTCCCTGAGCAGAAAGTCAAGGTTGGATTTCTTGATATAGGGGGGGTTCATTTTGAACTTTTGGAACCAACTTCACCAGATGGACCAGTTGCAAAATTTATAGAAAAAAGAGGGGAAGGGATACACCACATTGCAATTTTAGTAGATAATATAGAAAAAAGCATAGGATTTATGAAAGATAAGGGAGTAAAACTTATTGACGAAACCCCAAGAAAAGGTGCTGGCGGGTCTAAGATGGCATTTGTACACCCTAAAAGCACTCATGGCATACTATTAGAATTATATGAGAAATAGATTTAAATAAGAAGAGATATATACTGCATATCGGCATTTTATTATATATTAGGAGGAGTTTAAATGGGCCTTTTTGGTGGTAGTAGTGAAAAAGATGAAAAATTGAGTATACTCACGCAGAATATAGAAGAAATTGAAAAGGAAAACAGGGCTCTCAAGATGCAACTTAAGGTTTATGAAGAAGAATACGAAAACATAGAGATCATCAAAGAAAAATTTGAAAAGATTACCAGAGAAAATCAAGATTTCATGGGCAAACTAAAAGAAGCTGAAGATAAATACAAGGAAGTTGAAGAGAGAACTCACGATGTCATAAAAGAAATAAGTGAAGAAAGAGACAAGTATAAATCAGAATTAAACAATGAGAGATCAAAGGAAATAATCGAGATAAGACAGAAAGAAGAATTAATAGAAGATGTTCAGAGAGAACTTGAAAGGGTAAAATCAATAAACGAAGAACTCAACAGGCAGATGGAAGAAACAGAAAGAGGCAAAGTAATAGTTTTGGATGCCTTTGAGAAGGACATTGAAATAAGCGAAGGCGTAATAGTAAAGGGTGGACTTAAAACTAAAGAGAACGTAAAAATTGAGAACGATGCCCTTATTAAAGGAGATATAATAGCCGGAAAGAATGTTACCCTAGGGGACAGAACTACAGTTCAAGGAGCTGTAAAATGTGACGGATCCCTAGTTATGGGTGAAGAAGCCGAAATTAGAGAAGAGATTTTTGCAGGCAATGCTTTTATTTCAAATGGCAGTGTTATACCTGTATCAATCAAAACTACTGGAGACGTTAAAGGTGGGGAAAGGATAAAGATAGGCGGCGAATTTATTGCTGGCGGCGACGTGTTCTTAGGTAGTGAAGCAGTAATAAAAACAAAACTTGAAGCAAATGGAAATGTTACAATAGGCGAGAACAGCAAAGTAATGAAAGACATAATCTCAGATGGAGAAGTCATATTAGGTGCCAACAGTGACGCAAAAACAATCAAAGCAAAAGGAAATGTTACAATAGGTCACAATTGTAATGTTAGCAAGGTTCTTTCAGATGGTTCAGTTAATTTAATGGATGGAACCCATATCAGTGAGGGAATAGAGTACAGAGGATCCATAAAGATAGGTGGCGGCGTAACTCTAGAAGGAACTATACGAACAAAAGATAGAGGAGAAATTTAAAAATATTTTTTTTATCTATAAATTTCTCTTTTTGAATAAAATATGGCTATCCCGCCAATTATTAATCCCATAAGCAATCCTGCAATAAAGTATCCAACATAAGCGTAGGATTTAGTTGTTGTCAAAGTTGAAGATTTTTCAATTTGTACCTCTTGTTGAGGAGACGCTTCTTCTAGAGGCTCTAAGAATCTAAGTGCAAATGCCACGCCTTTAGAGTATTTATAAAGAATTATTGAACCTATCTTATCAGATTCTTCAAATGTAGAGGCATACTCAAAGTAACTTTCAGCCATTAAAGGCTCTCCGCCGTCTTTTCTTGCAAGATAGATTGCTCCCCCTGCTTGCTCTTTTGCCCTTTCAAGTCTTTGTTTTATCACTTCTTCTCCTGAAGACCATAGCTCAATTGAAACACTGGATCTCACCTTGCTGTCAATAGCATCAAAAATGGCGGCCGCATATTTTCCTTTTTCATATTCATTTTCAGCTGCTGTGAGTAACTCGGCACTTTGGGTAAGCAATGTATTCTGACCAATTAAAGTTTGTGCGTAAACAAGGCTTAGTCTTGCATCCTCAATTCTCTGGCTTGCATTGTACTTAATTTGCGATTCATCAATTATGTTTTCCCCCTTGGAATTTTTCTTGCTTACATCCATCCACAATTTTGCAGTTTTTGCTCTTTCTTGAGCAAAGTTTGCGTAATAAATAGCATCATAATATTTTTGATTGTAGAAATTTTTCCAAGCATCGGCTATTAAATTCTCAGCTTCGATGGCCCTTTTTTCAGATGCTGCGAGGCATTCAAATGAAGTAATACCTCGGATATTTGCCGATTCATTTGTTATTAGTTGGTTTGCTTCATCTAATTCTTTTTGGGCTACTTCAATCTTATTTTTGACGATAGTTGAATTCTTATTTATCATAACGTCAATTGAGTCGCTAATATAGTTCAACTGTATTTTAGCATTAAAGATATTGCTCATAGCACTGTAATACCTCTTTTCGGAAAGATTTTCTTTAGCCTTTTCAATATTTGAATTTGCCCGGGTTAAGAAATCATTTAGCGTTTGATATTCCCTATAGCCTATAGTCTCAGAATTTAGTTTATGGCTCGTAGTGATAGAAAGTTTCTCTACCGCAACAAATTCAGAAAGTGCTCTTGATTTGACAAAATCAGTATTAACAACAACGTTGGCAGGAGGCTTATCCTCTTTTATCCTATACCCTGTAAAATACCATAGTGCATCTACCGCATCATCAACTTCAATGACAGTTATCCCCCAACGACTCTTTGCATGCTCAATTACGTTAACAGTATCAATATTATTCTCTTCAATTATTTGGATGACAGACTGCCCGCTTGGTATAAGAAATACCTTTATCCCTTTTGCATTTGCACCCATTACCTTCTCCAATATTCCCCCAACGGGGCCTACGGTGCCGTCAGGATTAATCATACCGGTCATCATGACCTCTGGATCTATATCGAGTCCTTTAATTGAGGCTATAGTGGCTATGGTGAGTGCCGCTCCGGCTGAAGGGCCACCAATTATGGGCGAATCTGCTCTAATTGTATAGAAATAATCGTATTTGGAATGAGGCACCTTTAGTATGTCTGAAGCGACTACAGAAGCAAATCTGCAAGAAGCCTGAGTATCAAGTTCAGAGAGTGGCCAGGTATCAACAAAGACCCTTCCAGTACCAGGTTTAACTAGAACTGTGGCATCAAAAACTGCGCCTTCTAGCCCAGCATCTGTCCTTTTAACTGCCGGTACCTTAATTGTAATAGATTTTCCATCTTCTTGTGATAATAAAACTGGCAACAAACCAGTGAATAGTATGCTAAGCAAAAAAATTGCCAATATTTTTTTATTCATTAAAACACCTAAATATTTTCTAAAAGTTTTTGGATTCTGCTGTAACACGCCTCAAGTTTTTTCCAAGCGTTGTCCATGTCAGCTTTTCCAATGTTGGGGTTTTGTATATTATCAAAATAGAATCTTGTTAACTCTCGATACATCTGGCTCAACTTGAAGTATTCATGAGCTTTAGCGTCTACGAGGCTATTTGTCAAATTATCGATTTCAATAACAAAGTCTGCCCAAGTGTTAATCTTTTTTCGCTCTTGAACTTTTGGTGTTTCAACAACTTCTGGGATAGTTATTGGAGATGTGTCATATTTTTGTGTTATTGGTTCTTCTTTTTTAACCTCTGGTTCAGTTGCCTTTTCTTTGCCAACGCTAAAGATAGATGTTTTTTCTTTTGCTTTATGCTCAGGGATTCCCGATTGACCCTTTTTCTTATTGGAAATAAATCTAACAAGGAAAATTAGTAATACAAATAATACAATTAATGCTGAGAATATTATCATCCAATACTGAGATAGGAGGGTTTCTATAGAAGCCATTACTAAAATTTATTTAAAATTACTTATAACTTTTTCCATAAAGTAAAATATTTATTGGATAAAGGAGAAAAAGACGATTACCGAAATCTTTAAATAGTTTTTTACATTATTATTTTTTAATATAAATCAAACTAATGTATAAAGATGGTAATCTTTAATAAATAACTGTAATAATGGGATACTTATGTTTAAGATAGATGTTTCTTCCTCATATGAGAGATTTGGACTAGAAAAAAACCCCTTTACAGATCTATCGTCTGAGGCCATAAGGGATATCGAAAAGATTCATGTTTCTCAAGAGATAGATTCCCGTATCGCAGATATTCTTTCTGATGTTATTGGGGAAAACTCGGGAATAGCACTTTCACTTGTTGGTCCTTTGGGATCAGGAAAAACTCAGAGATTAAAAGGTGTCCATAAACTCATACAGGAGTCTGGAGGAATGTCAATCTATCAAAAGATTGACTCAAATGATATTATTAAAACAACTCTTGATATTTTCTCATATTTTTCTGAATATGAAGATGAAGAGGAAGCCCAACAAACTCTTGAAGAAGTTGCTGGAGAGTCTGAGCTTGGGGGAGAGGCTTATGCGGAGCCATACCAAGAAGAAAATCTTTCATTTTTCCAGAAAATAAAGAGATTCTTTTCAGGGAAAGAGAAAATTGCTCCTGTTGTAGAGGAATATGAAGATTCTGAGCTTACAAGAGCAAATTATAATTCCCAAGACATTGGAAATCAGCTAATAGATTATTTAGGAGAATACAAGAGGTCTGCACTCATAGTTGATGAAATGGAAAACATCCTGACGGCCTCAAATACGGATCTTATTCTTTTCTTTGAATTCTTGAGGGAATTTATCAGCAACATGCCTGAATCAAGCGTCTTTATCATGGCCTGCACCAATAATGCGTATGAGAGGATTAGGGAAATTAACCCCGCCTTTGTAGCAAGGCTCCATAATGAATTGTTCTCAGAACCCCTCACAGACGAGAGGGCAGTAAAACTTGTCCAAAAGAGGCTTGAATACAACAGGAGAAAATCAATAATTAATCCACTTTACCCGTTTGAGGAAAGTGCCATAGTTCTTGCAAACAGCATGTCAAAGGGAAATCCAAGGGAGTTACTAAAGCTCCTACATACCACATTGTTTACAGCCACAAGAGATAACTTTGTGGAATTTATAGATGACAGATACCTCGCAAAGGTTTTAACAGGACCATCGTCAGTTGAAGAATACATTAGAAGAGTTCCTTCAGATTTGAGGGAAGATGTCAGGATAATCATTGAGAAGTATGGCGGAGGCCCAGTGACATACATCCAGCTCGCAAAGGACACCCAAGAGTCGGTGACAAAGCAGTATACCAAACTGGAAGAGCTAGTTGCAATGGGTATTTTGACAAGCGAAAAGGGGAAATACCAGATAAATAGCTCCGTTATCCAGATGGTTAGGGCATCTATTAGAAAAGAAAGCGACAAATCTAAAGAAAGCAAAAAGGAAACAAAAAAGTAAATTATTGCTTCTTTAAAAGTCCTATGAATTCACTTCCGTTGATTAAGCCGAATCTGCCTTTCTTTCCTTCTTTTTCGGTGTAGCAAGATGTGCTGTCTTTTTTGATTTTTTCTGAGTAAACTGCAAACGGTACTGGGTCTGAGACGTGTGTCTTTAGCTTAATAGGTGTCGGGTGGTCAGCTACTATACTTATGTTGTAGTCAAATCCTTTACCTTCAAGTTTGTCTAAAAGTCTGCCAACGACTCTTTTGTCTAGATCCTCAATTGCTTTAATCTTCATCTCAAGACTTCCGGAGTGCCCAGCTTCGTCTGGGGCTTCGACATGTATGTATATGAAATCAATATCTTCAAGTGCTTTAACGGCATAGTCTGCTTTTCCTTCATAGTTTGTATCAATGAAACCTGTTACACCAGGGACATCAATAACTTTCATTTTTGCGCCATATCCAATTCCTTTTATCAGATCTACCGCGGAGATTACGCCGCCCTTCATCCCAAATTTTTGGAAAAATGGCTCCATCGGTACTTTCTTTCCCTGGCCCCAAAGCCATAGCATATTGCCTGGATTTTTGCCCTGAGATATTCTTTTTTTGTTGACAGGGTGTTCCATTAATATCTTTTTTGAGTCAAGCATCATTTTGTTCAATATATCGGCATTTTTACCTTTGATTAAATTATCAGATACCTTTTGACCGACTACATCATGCGGTGGAGTGCAGGTGAAACTGTTTTCTCCTTTGTAGACAAATAAATGCCTATAACTTACTCCAGGATAAAACTTTCCAATGTCAAATGATTTAGATACTTTTTTTATGAGCTCTGTTGATTCGGGTGTTGTGATGTGGCCTGAAGAATAATCTTTGATAATGCCGTTTTCTTCTGTAATAATGTTACACCTAAATGCTATATCGCCTTCTTCAAGTTCAACACCAATGCTATATGCCTCAAGAGGCCCTCTTCCAGTATAGTACTGTTTAGGGTCGTAGCCTAAAATTGAAAGGTTTGCAACATCAGATCCCGCTTCAAATCCATTGGGCACTGTTTTTAGTTCCCCCATGGCACCTTCCTTTGCAATCATGTTTATGTTTGGGATATCAGAAAGCTCAAGAACTGTTTTGTTCCCTCTATCCTCGAGAGGATAATCGGCCATTCCGTCTCCGCATACCACTATGTATTTCATGTCACAAAATGCTTATAGCGTCTTTAAAAGGTTTTAGAAAGTTCTAAGATATGTTTTGATAAAAAGAGGCAGAAAAGATAATGCTTTGGGGTCTTTTATCAAGGAAAAAATAGTTTTGTAATGTTCATCAAAACTTCCATGTTCATCAAGGATTTGTTTTTTTGATTTAACAAACTCAAATATTTTGCTGAGTTCCTTTTCACTTAGATTCTCATAGATCTTTCTCATGAATAAACCCTTAGATATTTCCTTTCCTATTAATCTATAACACTCTTTTGAATAATCGTTGCATTCACCAGAGATTATTGATTTAGCTAGGGCCTCAGAAGCTAGAGAGCCATAGTACACCCCACCACCTGACAAAGGTTTCACCTGACACGCTGCATCACCTAATAAGAATACTCTATCTTTGTAGACATCCCCCCTGCCCACTGGTATCACTCCCGCCTGAACTTCAATTATCTTTCCTTTGATGCTTTTCTTAAAGATAAACTTCCTAAGGGTTTCTTTAGGATTGTCTGAAACAGTGCCCATCCTGTATATCCCATCACCTTCCGGGATTATCCAAGTGAAAAAAGGTTTTTCTAAATAAACTTGAACAAAATTATTTAGATCCAAATCAGCTTTAATCCTTACCTGATACCCTTTGTAGTATCTTAGCTTGTAATCAAATTCTTGAGCCCTAACTCTAGATGATGGTCCATCTGAGCCGATAAGCAAATCGGTGTTAAATTTCCTCTTGTTTGTCTTTATGGAAATCTTTTCTTTGTTCCTATCAAATGATTGAAATCTTTCATCTAAAGAAACTTCAAGACCTTTTGAAAGTGTTTGGTCAAACGCCGACCTATCAACTACATAGGATACCCCTTTTCTTTTAAGTTCAAATGAATCATTCCCAAAATTGACTATAGCGCCATCAATTCTGTTTAGTATTGATGCTTTGAAATTGAAATTGTCAAAGTGATCAAAATAATCTCTACCAATGAGTCCAGAACAGGAAATAGGTTTACCGATAAATTTGTGCTCTTCAATTATACTAAGTTCATGCCCTGCTTTTTTAAGTAAATGAGAAGCTAATAGCCCAGCCGGGCCGGCCCCGATAACTGTGATTTTCACAAAATCATATAGATTAATTGCCTTATAAATAGTAACTAATGTTTGTATAAAAAAGAAAAGATTAATTAAATTTTTATCCATTTTGATTCTGCCATCTTAGCTGAATCAGAATTTTTGACTTTTGCAGAGAAATAGTAACTTGTTGGGCAAACATTGCATGCTTCGCATACAGCATTACCAGATTCTACCTTCTTTACTTCAGTAAGTTCTATCTTGTGAACATTGCTGTAGTATGCAATTATAAGCTCACTGTCTGTTGGAGCTTTGATAAATTGTATGCCACCTTCAGCATACCATTTTTCCCATGGTGTTTCCTCACACTGCATTGGCTGGAATTTCATTGTTATTGGCGCATTGCTTGTACATCCTAGAGAGAATATTAGCAATAGTATCGGTATACCAATCAAAATCTTCTTCATATTTATCACCAGAATAATTAGCTCTAATTAAATATTTAAATTATTCGGATTTTAGAAAAAAAATAAGAAAATTAATTTTTTCTCTTGTAAAGCATTGCACCTAGAGCTATTGCTATAATTAGCAAGATAACAGAGAGTCCCTGGAATATGACTAATTGATTTGAAATTGAAGAAATGTCTGATTTGAGCTGAGTTATTTCTTTTGATTCATTTTGAACTTGTTTTATTAAACTAAACAGCTGGTCTGCATTGTACTGAATCATTTCCGCTATTGTATCTGTACCGGGAATTGCTTCAGGATAATTAGAGAAAACTAAGTGCCTTCCACCAATCTCATCTGCCATTTGTGCACCTAATGTTGTTCCGCTTTGAAGATTATCAATGACAAATGCAACCTTCTCGCCCTTTCCTTTGACAACAAGATTTTGAACAGTCTGGACAGATAATGTTTCAGGTGGCTGGTATATTTCAACAACTTCTAGACCAATCCATTCTGAGAAAGGTTTTTGCCATGCCATTACTATTGCCTTGTAATCTGAAGTCCCAAGTTCTTTTGCTTCTGTCATTATTTTTTCATTAAGTGCATCTAATTCTTGAGAAACTTCTGCGGTATTTTTCTCATAATACGATTTGTTCTTTGGATCTATATCTATCAGTGCATCCTTAATTGAATTAATTTTTGCTTTGGCGAGAGGTGGTGTTCCCCAGGCACCCTGAAGCATAAGTTTTTTGATATTTGTATTTTCCGATGCATTTATCATGCTATCAAGCCAAGGCTCGATGCCATGATAAACTACAAGTGATGCTGTATTTATCTCAGATACAGTACTTGGCCTTACGTCAAAATGATCTGGGCATATTCCAGGCTGCACTAAAGCTATAACATCTACTCTATCCCCGCCAACCTCTTGTACAAAGTATTTCATTGTAGTTGTCGTGCAGATTACCTTAATTTTTTCTGCAGAAGAGAAGGTAGGCATTGAGGATAAAATCAATGCTAAAATAAAAATAGATACTATTATTTTTTTTATGATAATCGCCTCCTAGTAATACGAATATAATATTCGTGCTACTATTGAACTCTATCATGAATATATAAAGGTTTTGATTGTTTTATTTATTCTAGCTTCTATTTGCATGAATATATTACTATATAAAATATTTAAGTAAAATATATAAGCTATTTATAATAATTTGAAGCGGTGATAAACATGAAAAAGGTAATCATAGTTCTATTATTGCTTGCTTTATTAGTTCCAAGTGTCAATGCAGCACAAAAAGTAGGGGATCAAAAGATCATTACTATTAATAATGATGTCAATGATGACTTTTTTATTTCAGGAGACCAAGTGACAATAAACGGTAATATAAATGGAGATCTATTCGCTGCAGGAGGAGAAGTTGTAGTAAACGGTAATGTAACTGGCGATGCTTACGTTGCTGGAGGAAACGCTACTATAAATGGCCAAATCACTGGCGGACTTGTTCTTGTTGCAGGTCAAGCAAATGTTTCCGGGAAGACCGGAAAGATATTGGCAGGTTGCGGAGATTTAGCAATCAAGGGAAACACTGACAAAATAATAGCTGTTGCCGGGAACGTTAAGATATACCCAACATCAGTTGTCGAGAGATATGCATACATTAACACAGGCGGATTTGAAAATCAAGGTACAATCAATGGGGAACTTAATCTATCGGCAGAGCAATTAATTGAAAAGGGAAATGTGGGCACATTTAACTACCAGAAGAACTCTGTCGGAGAAGATTTTTCTAAAGGCATGAGATCTTTGGGTGCTATACTTTCAATACTCTCCGCCATCGGAATGTTAATCCTTGGAATATTGTTAATACACCTCTTCCCAAAACTATTCTTCACAATAGAAAAAGAAGTGGAAAAGGACTCCATAGTAAGAACTATAATTGGATTCCTATTAATTATTGCTACAGTAATTGTCGGAATAATACTCGCAGTTACAATAATTGGTCTGCCTATTGCAGCCATACTTGGAATGTTCTTCATAATGGCCCTTATGACTTCAGGATTGTTCGTTTCTTACTACGCAGGGAACTTTATTACCAAGAAGCTAAACATTAATACCAGCGAGATGGGAATATTCGTAATCGGTTTCGTAATACTGGCAGTTCTAAAACTGATACCTGTCCTTGGATTCTTTGTTGGCCTAGTAGTAGGAAGTCTTGGATTCGGGGCAATCTATTACGCAGTTAAAAACAACTGGAGTGCAATAACAGCTAAAAATTAATTTATTTTTCTTTTTTATTTTAAGAAAAACACTTATAAACTTCTTATCAACCGTTCTTTCAATGATTAATCCAAACAACACTAGAATGGTCCCTGGATGGAAGTTTGCACCCGTGCCTATATGCTATGGTGGGGATCTAAGAGCAATTGCATTCTGCTGTCACCCTGGATACCCATTGACATTTTCATTCAAATGCGGCCTTCCTAAAGCTTTGGAAGAGCTTGGAATTACAAAGGAAGAATATATTGAGATAAAAGATAAGTTCTCAAAAGAGCATGATTGGGATAGTGAGCTTGTCTGCTTCAAATCACTTTCTTACTGCTGCATGAGGAGAAGCGGATGCATGGGCGGGAGAGATATAGCCCTATCAGATAAATACAAAGATGAAGAGGCTTATGAGAAATATTTTGCCCTAAAAAGAAAGCTCTGTGTTGAAATATTAAAAAAGGCCAGAAATAAAGAAAAGGTGAAGGAACTTCTAGAGTATGAGCATTCTAGACCAGAGCCTTTAATCGAATAATATTATTTTTTATACTGTCTTTTTTATTGAAGACTGCTGAGCCTGCTACAAGTATATCTGCGCCAGCATCTCTGATCTTCTTAATGTTTTTTTCAGTGACGCCACCATCTACTAGAATCTCTATATCATTTCCTTTCACTAATTTCTTTGCCTCTTTGATTTTTGGCAGCATTGTTTCAATGAAACTTTGTCCGCCAAACCCTGGATTTACTGTCATTAAAATAAGTAGATCCATTGAGTCCAAAAGATGGGTTATAGAGTTTACAGGAGTGGAAGGGTTCAAAGCTATTCCTGATTTTACCTTCAACTCTCTGATTTTGTTCAAAAGTCTGTGCGGGTGATAGGATGCTTCAATGTGAAAAGAGATGTAGTCAAGAGAAATATCTCTACTGTCTTTGTTAAGAGAACTAAAAAACTGATCAACATAATCAGAAGGATTTTCAATCATTAGATGGACGTCTATCGGAAGAGTAGTAATTTTCGAAACTGCATCAACTACTAGTGGTCCTATAGTAATATTTGGAACAAAATGACCATCCATCACGTCAACATGGATTAAATCTGCACCAGAATTTTCTGCTTCCATTATGTCGTCTCCTAACCTAGAGAAATCAGCAGAAAGGATAGATGGTGCAAGTTTTGCCATGAGATTAAATCTCCTTGTGCTCTACCTTTTTCCAGTCACACATGAACTTTTCAATGCCTATATCTGTAAGAGGATGCTTGATAAGTTTCATTAAAACATCATACGGTACAGTTGCAATATCTGCGCCCATTAGAGCTGCCTGCAAAACATGAATTGGGTGTCTGATGCTTGCAATTATGACTTCAGTTTCAAAAGAATAATTCCTGTATATCTGCTGGATATCTGCGATAAGATTCATGCCATCAGTAGAAATATCATCCAGCCTTCCCACAAATGGAGATACGTAAGATGCGCCTGCTTTTGCAGCTAAAAGTGCCTGAGTTGCAGAAAAGATAAGCGTGACATTAGTCCTTACACCTTGCCCTGACAACTCCTTTACTGCCTTTAATCCTTCCTTTGTAATTGGAACTTTTATTACAATATTCTTGTGGATGTCCGATAATTTCAGCGCTTCTTCGACCATTCCTTTACAGTCAGAACATGTGACTTCAGCTGATATTGGTCCATCGACGATTTTACATATCTCTAGGATTATATCCTTGAAAGGTTTCTTTTCCTTAGAAATTAGCGAGGGATTGGTTGTTACCCCTTCAATTAAACCCAGACTCGCAGCTTCCCTTATCTGTTCAATATTTGCAGTATCCAAAAAAAACTTCATTTTATCTCCTCTATAATAATTATAATTATCTTTTCATTGTTATAACGTTTTTTGACAGTTTGTATATTTCATCTGATGTAAGATTATATATCTGCATCAAAAGTTCATAATCCCCACTCTGAGCAAATGTATCTTTTATCCCGCATCGTAAGACTGGAACTGGATATTCCTCAGAAAGTATTGATGAAACAAGTGCACCCATGCCGATATAGATATTATGCTCTTCAGCTGTAACAACGCATCCTGTTTTTTTTGCGGCTTTAATGATGCTTTGCCTGTCAATTGGCTTCAAAGTGCTTAGATTTAATACACCAGCAGAAATACCTTCCTTCTGAAGTTTCTCTGCTGCCTCAAGTGATTTTGATACCATTACACCAGATGCTATGATTGTGACATCATCCCCGTCCAATAATGTCGCAGCCTTTCCTAGCTTGATCTCATCTTCAGTTTCAAATACATTAGGAACTTTGCTCCTCCCAAGCCTTACATATGTTGGACCTTTTTCTAAAGAAATTTCCCTTATTGTTTTCCTAGTCTCAAATGTATCGGCAGGCACAATGACCTTCATATTTGGAAGCGCACACATAAGTGAAATATCTTCAATCATCTGGTGGGATACGCCATCTTCACCAACTGTAATACCAGCATGTGTTGCAACTATCTTCACGTTCGTCTTAGGATATGCAACAGATTGCCTTATCTGATCGTATACCCTACCAACTGCAAACATTGCAAATGATGAAGCAAAAACAGTTTTTCCAGTGGTGGCAAGACCTGCAGCAATTCCTATCATGTTCTGTTCAGCTATCCCAATGTTAAAAAATCTGTCAGGGAATTTCTTTCCAAATGAAGATGTTTTTGTAGATGATGACAGGTCAGCATCAAGCACTACTAAATCCTTTCTTGTCTCTCCAAGCTCGGAGAGTACTTCTCCGTAAGCATCCCTTGGTACTCCAAAGCCCGTCATGAAATAGCCTCCAGGTCTCTCATAGCAATCTTAAACTCTTCGTCAGTTGGTGATTTACCGTGGAACGATACATTGTTCTCCATAAATGACACACCCTTTCCTTTGACAGTATGCGCAATTATGACTTTCGGTTTATCTTTAACCTTTAGTCCTTCATTAATAGTTTCGATAATTTCTCGGATGTTATGCCCATCAATCTCATAAACTTGCCAGTTGAATGCTTTGAGCTTGTCCTTTAATGGCTCAAGCGCCATGATCTTTTCTGTAGGCCCATCTATCTGCAGCATATTTCTATCAATTATTGCAGTGAGATTTCCAAGTTTAAATTTAGGGGCTGCCATCATGGCTTCCCATATCTGCCCTGACTGAAGCTCCCCATCACCAAGCAATGCAAACACCCTAGAACTACTACCATCAAGTCTAAGTCCTAAAGCAATCCCTGTGGCAATTGATAGCCCCTGGCCCAAAGAGCCAGTTGAAATTTCAATCCCCGGGATCTTTGTGCAGGGGTGTCCTTGGAGAAGGCACTCAGGCTTTCTTAAATTCTTTAATTCGCTCACATCAAAATATCCTAACTCAGCAAGAGCAGAATATAAAGAAGGACAAGCATGACCTTTGCTCAAAATGAATCTATCTCTTCCAGGCCATGAAGGATTTTTAGGGTCATGACTCATTATGTGGAAATATAGAGATGTTACAATATCCGCAGAGGAGAGAGATCCGCCCGGGTGGCCGGACTTGGCAGAATAAATCATTTCAATTATATGTTTTCTAATTTTGTTCGATTTTTTTTTCAAATCATTAATCGTCGATTCATCCAAAGATTCTTTTGTTTTCATCTTATCTGATATGATTTAATTTTTCTCAATATAAATGATTTATGGTTAATTCTTAAGGAGGAAATTAAATGCACACCCTAAACTTTTTATATTTAAAAAATAAATAATAATCATGGAAACTTGTGGCATTTGCAGCAAAAGAATAAAGGACAATCTCGAGATGTGTTACTGCAGTTACTGTAACATGACCTTTCATTTCACTTGCATTGATGAGCAGCCCTGTCCAAATTGCGACAGAGTTCTAAATATTGCGCATGTTAGACTGGGAAAGCCGGCCGAGATATTTAGAAAAGATGAAAACAAGGATGTCTATATTGAAGAGGTAGATATTGAGCAGAAAAGTGATGAACCGATGTCTCCTGTGGAGGAGAGTTTTGAAAAACAGGGCATAACTGAAGAGGATATCCCGGAAAGGATGAAAGGTGATTTCTACCCAGAAGATTCCTCTCAACCTAGAGATGTGCCACCTATGAGCCCAATGGTCGAAAGAGGTAGGACTCTTCGAAGAAGGGAAATGCCGAAAAAAAGAATGAGTATACCTAAGAAAAAACTATTTTTCATTGTCTTAGTTATCGTTCTTTTGATAATAAACGCAGTTGTAATCTTTTATGTTCTAAACGACGGAAATATCCCATTCCTAAATATAAAAATTGGAGGGGGAGAAGCTACTTCAAATATCTTCTTAAACTTTTAATTTTTAACCAAAAACGATAAAAGGATTATACTTAGTTTTGCTGTGGGGACGATATTGCTCAAAAATTTAAAGAAAGAGTTGGAAAACTCAATAAGAAAAGCTGTTGATTCAGAACATTCTTATGAGATAGTTTTTTCAAGACCGCCTGATTTTAAACTGGGCGATATTGCAACTCCGCTCTCTTTTGAGCTTGCTAAAAAATTAAAGAAAAATCCCATCCTGATTGCAAAGGAAATTGCAGAAAATATTATCCTTCCAGAAGGTGTAGCAAGAGCTGAGACCTCCGGTGGATATATAAACTTCTTTTTTGATAGAAATTATTTTTCAAAAAAAACGGTTGAGAGAATAATAGGTGAAGCAGACCTTTACGGAAAAGGAGAAAAAAAGAAAGAGAAGGTAATGGTTGAGTATTCACAACCAAACACACATAAATCATTTCACATCGGGCACTTGCGAAATGTCTGCCTTGGAGATGCTCTGGCAAATATAATGGGGTTCTCAGGGTATGAAACAGTAAGGGCCAACTACATAGGTGATGTCGGGGCCCATGTTGCTAAGTGCTTATGGGGATATATGAAGTTCTATGATGGAGTCATACCAGATCACAATAAAGGAGATTTTCTGGGAAAAGTTTATTCTGAATCGGATAATAAACTAAAAGAATCCGAAGAATACCAAGAAGAATACAAAATCGTGTTGAAAAATCTATACGAAGGGGACAAAAAAACTCTGGATGTCTGGAAAATGACAAGAGACTGGAGCCTTGAAGAGTTTAATAGAATTTATCAAGAGCTTGGGGTTAACTTTGATATCTTCCTATATGAAAGTGAAGTCAAGGATGAAGGTACCAAAATAGCACATGAACTTTTGGACAAAGGTGTTGCAAAAAATAAGGAAGGGGCCGTCATAGTTGATCTAAAAGAGTTTGGTCTTGATGAGTTTGTGATCTTAAGAAGCGATGGTACAGCTCTTTACTCGACAAAAGACCTTGCTCTTGCAGAGAGAAAATTTCAGGATTTTAAAATTGATAGGTCATTATATGTTGTTGGGAGTGAACAAAAATTCTACTTCAAACAACTTTTCAAAACATTGGAGCTTATGGGATTCAGTCAGGCAAAAAAATGCTTTCATTTGTCTTATGAGCTTGTTATGCTTGAAGAGGGTAAGATGTCTTCAAGGGAAGGAAATGTCGTGCTTTATTCTGAACTAAAGGATGTTGTAAAAAAAGAGGCTTTGAACCAAGTGAGGGAAAGAAATATTTCAAACGCTGACACTATATCTGAAATTGTTACAATAGGCGCTTTGAAGTACAGCATGATGAAGGATAATAACAAGAGGATCGTCTTTAACTGGAAAAAGGCTTTGGACTTCGAAGGGGACACCGCACCATACATACAATACGCCCATGCAAGGGCATCAAGCATCCTAAAGAAAATAGGAGAGCTTAACTCTGGACTTGGAATAGATGATCTTAATGAAAAGGAGTATAAGCTAGTTTCGTTATTATCAGAATTTCCTGAGGTAGTCGAGAGGGCATCAATCGATTACAGGCCAGACTTTGTTTCTAATTATGTCTATGACGTTGCCAAATGCTTCAACGAGTTTTATCATGAATGCCATGTTTTAAACGCCGAAACAAACAAAGAGTTCAGAGCATCACTTGTTAGAGCGACAAAGATTGTTCTAAACAATGCTCTAGGGCTTCTTGGTATAAAAGCTCCAGAAGAGATGTAATACTCATTTTTGAGTATCTACCCAAATATTTATATATCGTCTTAATTTACTACTTTTGGTGATTCCCTGAAAGCTAAAAGTTCAAAGAATATCGCCTTCACAGCAATTTTTGCAGCTTTAGGAATTCTATTTGGAACAATACTGCTTATTCCAACACCAGTGCCAAATGTTTATCTTGATCTGTCCCACATTGGTACAGTTCTTGCTGGCATATTGTTAGGCCCTATATTTGGGGGCATAACTGGATTTATAGTTGGAATATGGCCGGGAGTAACTTTTGGGAATTTTTTTGTACCACCTTTTAAGGCGCTAACTGGTATTTTTATTGCTATCCTGTCCAAAAAGACAAGACCTGGTATAGCAGTCCTTGGTGGATACCTCCCCGAAGCGTTCTTAACTTATCTGACGCTTGCAGTATTAAAAGTTCCATATGGCCTTCCATTACCTGTTGTATATACTATATTGGTGAAGGCTTTTGCTGAAATTATCATCTTGGCTGTATTGATGGAAATACTAATGAGGAATAAAGGATTAAAACAGTTTCTTCAATCAAAGGTAGGATTTTTATACCTTTGATATTTTTAATTTTTGTGAGAAAAAAACAGCTTGAAATCTTTCTTTCAAATCTAAAGGAGATGGAAGACCCCAATATGTTTGAGGAGCAGTATACCACACCAGGCGACATTGCTGCTGAAATCCTCTTATTTGCCTACCATAGGGGAGATATAGAAGGAAAGACAATAATTGACCTTGGCGCCGGGACAGGCAGACTTGGGATAGCTTCTCTCATACTAGGGGCTAAAAAAGTATATTTTGTAGAGAAAGATAAAAGGGCAATAGAGATTTTGAATGATAATTTAGAAACATTAACTTTAAAAAGTAATCAAGTCTTAGGAGATTACGAGATAAAGGATGGTGACGTTTTAAACGTCCTCCTGCGAGGGGACACTATTATTCAAAATCCGCCTTTTGGTACAAAAAAGAGGAACATGGATACCAAATTTTTGAAAAAGGCTTTTGAAATAGGGGATGTTGTGTATTCCTTGCACAAGAAAGGGAACTATGATTTCATAAGAAATGTTGCATTGGAAAACAGTTTTGAACTAGTTGAGAAGGAGAGTTTCAATTTTCCAATAAAAGCGATGTTTCAGGTACATAAGAAAAGGAAAGTACTGATTGAGGTTGAACTTTATAGATTTATGAGGTGTTATGATGGAAGCGAACGGAGAGACTAAAAGAGAATTTGTTATACCAGGTGACTACATAGGTGTTGCCGAAGAATTTTTACCAGGAGAAGGGGCATATGAAGAGAATGGAAAGATATATGCCACCATGGTAGGAAACTTGGAACTTGACATGTCAAGAAGAAGTGCAAGTGTTATTTCAAGAACAAATGTTTTGCCTCAGCTAAAAGAAGGGGATATTGTCTATGGAGAGATAGTATCAGTTAAACCACAAATGGTTTATGTGGACCTTCTTGCATTAGAGGGGTATGCAGACAAAAAGCTTTCAGCCAATACAAAAGCCAGGATATATGTTTCGCAGACCGACAAAAAGTATGTAAAAACTATCTCCACAGAGTTTAGAAATGGAGATATCGTTAGGGCCAGAGTTGTGGACACACAGGGAGATTCAATAAGACTTTCAACTGCGGAAGATTCACTTGGCGTAATCAGAGCTGTTTGCGGCGTTTGCAAGAAAACTCTTGAGAACAAGGATGGAAATCTTGACGGAAATCTTGAGTGCAAATACTGCGGTTCAAAGGAAACAAGAAAGACAGCAAACGATTATTTGAAAGCAAAATTATGATAAGATGAAAAGAAAAACAAGAGTTTTAAGTTTTAAAATTAAGGGCAATCAGAAAGTTGAAATTGCCCGTTTTCTTTCTAAATTTGAGGATATATCTTTTAATGTATCTGATGATACGTTAAAGGTCAAAGTTTTTAATCCCGGTAGCATGGGAGATTTAGTCTATTCAATTAAGAGTTTCTTAGAAGAGATAAAGGAAAAGGAAATCAAGGAAGAAAAAGGGATTTTTACCTATAATCTCGACAGCATCTCTAAAATAGCAGGCACAACTGTTCCTGTAAAACTTCTTAAAGTGGTCCTAAACGACAAAGGGTACTCGTTTGAAGTAGAAAAGGAAAATGTAGTTTCTACGGCGCATGCCTCAGTTGCTGCCAATATTGCAGGAGAGATATCCTACCTATTAGAGGATCTAGAGGGGGTATCAAAGCCGGTGACAGAAATCATTGTAAGAGTTGCAATTGAATATGAGATGTTGTCTTCGGAGCTTTTAAGCGTAGGAATAGAGGAAAAGATTTTTAACGATACAGAAACGGTATCTTTAAATATAAGCTATGATGATGCTCTTTCATATCTAAGAGAGTATGCAGGTGGTTAATTTGGATATAGAAGTAATTAAAAATGAAGGAAGTTACTTGGAGTTTAGGATTATTGGTGAAGACCATACACTTTGTAATATATTAAGAGAAGTTTTATTGAGAAATGAAAAAGTAAAGGTGGCTGCTTACAGAATTGACCATCCTCTTCTTGATAGAAAAAGACCAATGTTCATAATTAATACAGACGGCACAGTATCGCCAAAAGATGTACTTCTTGAAGCAATAGGCAGTATAAACAAAGATGTTAAAGGATTAAAGAAAAAATTGCTTTAGAACGAATCTGAATCTTCTTCAAGAACATCTTTTCTAATAATCTCTTCTCTTTTTAAAACTGAGATACCTGTTTTTTTATCAATAACCTGTATTATGACCTTTATATCGGGGTCTTCAAGATTTACCTTTGCACCTGTTGCTTCAACTATTTTTGCACCGATTTCTCTTTCAAGGTCCTGGGACTTGAAGTTTGCCTTGCCCCTTTTCTTGCATCTTACGGCAAACGTGTCACTTTTGAAAATCTTAGGCAGTGCAACATCTGTTGCTTCAACTGCTATCAGATTCATGTCTGTATTGATATACCTATCAAATGGCAACACTCTATGGATGGCGCTTGTCTCATAATCCCTTAGCATCTCAGCGGCTTTTCTAGCATTCTTGCACTTTACTAGGAGGACTCCCTTGAACTTCGTTTTTTTAATTTCAAAGATCTCTCCTTCCAGCGCCCATTCTACTTCCCAAATCCCATCAAACTGCCTAGCTGTGGGAGTAGTCACGAGAAGGAATTCTTTCATTTGTTCCATACAGAAAGGAGTTAGTATTGATTTAAAAAGTTTTATATGTAGCCTAAAAAAATTTTGGAGAAATAGGCCATATAGATCTATTAAGCTCTATATGGCGGAATACTATATGCCAGTAACACTAATAAATATAAACGTGTTACTATTTATAAAGCTTTGTATTGCTTAAGATACTTTTTTAATTTGGCTTCCATAGTCGGTATAATGCCTTCCCATGAATTATCGAGAATTTTTGATAAGCTGACTTATCAAAGAAATTTTTTTGAGCTATCAAGAGGATTGATGTTTAGAAGAGATATATCGGAGTCAAAAGAAGCATATATCTTTGTTCTGGATAAGGAAAGGAAAGCTGCAATAACAATGATGTTTGTTTTTTTCTCAATTGATGTCGCATGGCTTAACTCTAAATTTGAAGTAGTAGATATAAAGGAAAATGTAAAATCTTTCTCATTCCACACGGGGCACAAAGGTAAAGCAAAATACTTTATTGAGATGCCGCAAGGCTCTATAAAGAAACATAATATCAAGACCGGGGATAAAGTATTATTTCCTGTCTAAAGCGGAATTGCAAAACTATTAATAATAGTCCAGCCCAAATCATTATAATGATCATAACTGATAACCACATGCATATAGACCCTTTGAGGGGCATGGGGCTTGATGCCGTTAGGGAGTTTTCTTCAGCAGGCGGCACGCATTTCATGTTTGTCTACAAAACTGCTTATGACTCCGGAACTGAAGTAAGAACTGGCAAAGACTTTGGAAAGGCCTATGATTACGTAATTGATCTTTCTAATAAGATAAACAAGGAAACTGATGCAAAGTCTTATCCCATAATAGGGCTGCACCCTGCAGAATTTCATCATCTTATAATGGACTTTGGGAAAGAGAAAGCATTTGAAATCGCTTTGGAAGCCCTAAATGAAATTGAAAAAAGAATTTCTGATGGCTTGGCATTTGGCATAGGGGAAGTAGGAAGGCCACATTATGAGGTGGACAAAGAGATTACAGATATGTCAAATCAATTCCTAATAGAAGTGTTAAAGGTTTCAAAGAGATTAAAATGCCCGGTGCAGCTTCACACTGAAACATTTGATGAGAATAAGTTTATAGAGTTGGGGGAGCTAGTAAAAAAACACGGAGAACCAGGAAAAACAATTAAGCATTTTTCACCGCCAATGGTTTCTGTCTGTGAGAAGATCGGGATTTATCCATCAATTATTGCAAGAGAGAAGAATATCATGAAAGCTTGCGAGGAAGGGCGGCGATTTTTGATGGAAACTGACTATATTGATGACAATGAGAGGCCGGGTGCTGTTGTTGGCCCTAAAACTGTCCCTAAAACTACTAAGAAACTTTTTGAGAAAGGAGTTTTATCAAAGGAAGATATTGATTATATACACAGATACTTAATTGAAGAGATATATGGGATTGAACTCATCTGATATTCCTATATGAATCTATTCTCTTTTTTGAAGAAAGAACTTCAGCCTTCGACAAAAGCTCTTTATTCTTCTTTATTTCTTTCTTCTTTTTCATATCCGATGTTCCCATTACAAATATATTGCCCCCCACAATCATGAATGAGATGGCAATCATTGTAGCACCTGAAATCATGTATACATCTGAAGATTTCGCATTGAGGGCTATCGATAACCCAAATAATAAGCCCACGGCCAGAACAATCATTCCCACGACCCATTTAAGTATATAAAGCACCATTGTTAAAAAAAATACCCAAAAATTTAAAAGGCTTTTCTTTTTGTTGGGAAAAATCTTAAATAATAGCCAATTAATTGTAATATATACATCCGGCATGGATAAATGGTGGCCTTATGAAAAAACTAATAATAATTTTGTTAATTATTATAGGAATATCGTGCCAAATTCCCATACAAGCTCAGGAGGATTTTGCCTGCATGGGATGCACAATAGACGTTGATATATATGAAAAATCTGAACATGTCACTATTAGAATGGTATTCCTGAATTTAGGATTGCCAGATTTCAACGGATTTTCTCTTTATGTTCCAGGAAGGGTGAACAATTTAAAAATAACTGATGAAGCTGGAAATGTTCTTGAGTCTTCTTCTTCACCAATAGGCAAAGAATCATTTGTCAAGTTCTATTTCAACAGCAGCGTAAAGCTGGGTGAGAAGATTCTTGTTATAATCGAGTATGATGCAAATGATCTTATTACAAAAAATGATTCATATGCTTTGAGTTTTCCTTTTGAGTCTCCTTGCGATATCAGATATCTAAAGATGGCATTTAACTTTGAAAAAGGGATCCCTGTACTGTCTGAATTTCTCCCATCGCCTTCAAGATTTGAATCAGTAGACAATAAGGTTTCTGTTGTCTGGTACAAGGAAGAGGTAAAGGAAGGGGAAAAATTTACTTTTAACGCCAATTATGATGAAAAACACGCAGTCCTAAGACAGATTAAAGATCAAACAACTCCAATAGAAAAGCCTCAGAGTAACCCCGCAATGTATATCTTGATGTCAACTGCCATTATCTTCTTTGGGTTAATCGCTATACTCTTAATTACAAGAAAGAGAGGCCACAGCAAGATAGATGTAGCACTAAATGTGCTAGACCCGAGGGAATCAAGAATCTTAAAGATAATATCAGACAACGGCGGTTCAATGACCCAGGCCAAACTATTTGAGCAGACCACCTTCTTTTCAAAGCCAACTCTTTCAAGGGTCCTGGATAAGCTCCTTAAGAGGCGATTAATAGAAAAGGAAGAGAAGGGAAGGACAAACATCATAAAGCTTGGGGAAAGGTTGAAAGACTAAACAAAAGAGATAAAAGATAGAGCTTTAGTCATAAAGTTATATGATTAAGAAATCCCTGATGCTTCTTATTGCAAATACATTTTCACGTGTTGCAAATTACCTCTTCACCCTTTTCACAGCGAATATACTCCTCCTGACAGAGTATGGCCTGTTGTCTGCAATTATGCCTTTCCAGTCGCTGATACTTGTTCTTTCATCATTTGGGATTGCACCTTCTGTATCAAGATTCACATCAATCTATGATGCGGAAAATAAGAATGAGAAAATCTCATCTTCTCTGTTTTTCGTGCCTATCGGAATTGCCCTATTTATCTTGCTCTTTGTACTATCCCCAGTTATAATGAGTTTTTATTCTTCCGACATAAGAGATGGGATAGATACACCCCTTAAGATAATCCTTCTCGTGATACCGCTTGGTGTTTTATTTTCTGTGTTTACAGGGATCTTGCTTGGAGTCAAAAAAGTAAATTACATGGCAGCTTCAATATTTGCGCTTTCATTCTCTTACTTTCTGCTTTCAGTGCCGCTTTCTTTCATCTTCAGAGTTTCTGGCGCTTCTGCGGCACTTGTGGGCGGATATCTAATCGGGATAATAGTATCATTTTTGCTAGTTCTAAAGAGCGGCGTCAAACTAACTTTAAAGAGTGAAAATTTCAAGGAGTTTAAGAAAATCTTAGTATTTGCAATTCCAGTCTCAATATTCTCTTTGAGCCTTGTCCTCCTCTTCAATGCAGATATTTACATTCTGGCCCACTTCTTTGGACCAAAGACTGTTGGGATTTATGGTATGGCTTCGCCAACGGCGGGGATTGTTCCCTCGTTTGCAATTGCCCTTTCTGCAGTATTGCTGCCTGAGCTATCAAAATTAAAATCAATAGAAAAGGAAGGGATCAATAACATACTTGTTTCACTTAAAGCATCCTTTAATGTTACACTCCCAGTTGCGCTTTCTCTTTTTGCATTTTCAAATCCAATAATATATTTCCTCTTTGGTGTTGAGGAAGGTGGATGGGTACTAAAACTTCTGTCAATTGCCATGTTATTCTACTCCATATTCTATATAGCCTCAACTTCGCTCCAGGCGATGGGCAAACAGTGGACCCCTATGAAGATAACGGTGCTCATAGCTATAATAAATGTAATCTTAAACTATCTGCTCATACCAAGGTATGATATAAACGGCGCAGCCTTTGCCACCATGGTATCCTGCATAATTGGTATGGCCTTGATAGTCAAAAGCTTAAAGGTTAAGTTTATCCCAGACAAAAGATTTGTCTTATTGTCAATAGCCATCTTTCTATTGATGATGATCTTTGAGGGCGTAGTTGGATTATTGCCTTCAAGAACTATGAATCTTCTGGCATACGGCGGGTTTGGAACTCCTCTAATTATAGGCTATTTTTACTATCTTAAGAAAAAATGGAAATAGTACTACTAAAAAATAATAGTTTGATTGTCTAGTATTCAAAGAAAATAATTAAAGGATAATAAAAAATAAATAAAATATATTATTTTGGTAATAGACCAAGTATCTTCATTATCTGCTCGATTGGTAAGGACTTCTTTGCTGTTTCGCAAATAACGTCAAGATATGCAAGATAGATGTCGTATTGGTAGTCGTTTCTATCGTCTTCCCAAACTACACGATCGCAATATATGGCCGGATCATATTGGGAATTTGAGTCTGTTGTTATTCTGAACTCTTCCTTTGTCTTTAGATTGTAACCCCAGATGTCACCAAAGTCGTTTCTCTCGTCTTGCCAGACGACTATGTCACCGTATATGGCTGGCATAATCTGTTGTTTTGTGTCTGTTGTTATTCTGAACTCTTCCTTTGTCTTTAGATTGTAACCCCAGATGTCTGTGTCGTCGTTTCTATAGTCACTCCAGACGACTATGTCGCCGTATATGGCTGGCATAATCTGTTGTTTTGTGTCTGTTGTTATTCTGAACTCTTCCTTTGTCTTTAGATTGTAACCCCAGATGTCGCCATTGTCGTTTCTATAGTCACTCCAGACGACTATGTCGCCGTATATGGCTGGATCATCTTGGCCCCCTTCGTCTGTCGTTATCCTTTCTTCAGAAAGAACTCTTGTTCCTAAAACAGCAGAAAACGTGGAAAATGCTAAAACAACTATCACGAATAATATTTTAATTTTTTTCATAGTACCAATCCTCAATAGTTATTTTAAAAAAAAAACATTAATACCTTTTAAAGTTTTGCATTCTGCCGTATCTTATTTCTATTAAAGGAGAAATACTTTACATTTTAAACTACAATCAAAAAAAATTATTCAATAAAAGGCGTCTTTAACCATTTAAGATTAATTGTTTGATTGAAATAATTAGATTATTTTTTTATGGAGTCGAAATAGGATTTTGTATATATCTTTAGAATTGTGAATCCGGTGTATGGCGACTGATAGATGTTGGCATACTCTTCTATCTTCCTGCCGTCAAATTCAACATTCTTTATCTTTTCCTTAAACTGATTCAAAGGCATCTTTACCTTGACACCATCTACATTAAGCACTATGGGGATTGGGGAAATAATCTTATCTATGCCTTCGACATTTTCTTCTAAAATCTTCTTAAGATATATTGGCTCTAGTATAAGAGGGTCTTCATCTATCTCCCTTCTTCTTTTTTCTACTGCCTTTGAGATTTCACCAACCATGACATCAAATATATCAAGGTCAAACTTCTGTCTCAATCTCTGGCTCCTTCTTCCAATACCACCCACATAATAATCAAGGCCTTCAATATTGAACTGCTCTGGCCCCCCTAGTACAACTACAGGTATATCAATATCCATGAAAAGATGGGTCTTTTTCATAAGGCACCTGCTGAAGTTTCCAAGTGAGTAGACCGCAACATCGGCCTCTTCAATCATCCCTTTCTCTGTGGCAGTTATCTGATTGATTCGTTGCCCTACACCCCTTGCAAGCCCCATGACATTTGTCACAGCGCCGTTCCTTCTGATGTATTCTGATATATCACACACTGGATGGGGCAGATGGTGCTTTCCAAGTGAAGGTGCCACAATTGTGATCTCTGAGCCAGCAAGCGGGACTTCTACAATTTTTCCCCTTAGATCCTTTGCTTTTTTCACGACAAGCTCATAATCCTCGGCAGGCACAGAAATGATTAGAGTAATATCAATTTGAGTAACATTCTTCTGGATTAAAAATCCCCCAAGGTCATCTACAAGATCTTCTAACTCGTCTGCCCTGTGAAGCCCACCCTCAAATAATGCCATCTTAAACATTGATTTTCACCTAATCCCTCTCGTGAAACTTTTGAGCAAGCTTTTTGCTTTCTTCTGAAAGTGCATTTTCGCTTGATGCGACTGTGATAGTCTTTTCTGCCGAGAGGATGTATTTGATCCTAGCAGCCTCAGGCAAAACCCTATTGATTGCTTCCTGGACGTTTTTCTTCAAATCCTCTGTAGGGTAGTAGACGACTTCAGATTTTATCTTATTGAAGATACTAGCCGGGATCTTAATCTCAGTTCTATCGGCCTGCTCTATCCCTTCCTTTGAAATGGCCCATAATAGTGATAATATCTTTGGAACGTAAAACTCATCCTCAACAGACAGGATCTCTTTTTCTGTGCTGTAGACGGCAACGTCTTCTATCCTCAAAGGTTCAAGAACTTTTTTTATCCTAATTGATGTTATAAAAACAAAATTTTCAGTGTCGCCGTAGAAGTAAACCTTTTCTATACTCCGCCTTATCTCAAATTCCCTCATTATGTCATTTATCAAAGCGACATAGCCTTGGGATTCTTTTTCTGGCAGACCTTCGACTATTATTTCCATTATCTAATCCCCTTTAGATAAATCCTGAACAGAGTAAGGCTCCGCCAACTGCGCCGATGTATTGGGAACTTTCTGGAACTAAAGGTTCTGTCTTTAGAATATCTCCTACCGCCCTTACAAGTCCTTTTAGAAGCGAGGTACCGCCGACTTGAATCACCGGAAACCTTACATCAATTTCCTGAAGCTGCTGCTGATAAATCTGCTCGGCAACACTCCTGCATGCTGCGGCTGCCACATCTTCTTTAGTATAACCTTCAGCTAGTGCAGAGACTAATCCCTGGATACCAAAGACTGTACAATAACTGTTCATTGGCACCTTGTGAAGTTCCCCTTTCGCCGCAAGGTCTCCAAAATCAGCTATTTCAAGACCAAGCCTCTTTGCTGCAGTTTCTAAAAATCTACCTGATGCACCGGCACATATCCCACCCATTGTAAAGCTATCCGGTATGCCGTCCATAACTGTTACTGCTTTGTTGTCCATTCCACCTATATCAAGGATTGTAGCTTCCCCTTTCTGCTTGTTGGCAAGAAAAACTGCACCTTTGGAGTTTACAGTTACTTCTTCCTGGACAAGTTTGGCTTTGTAGTGCTCTCCAAGAATATATCTGCCGTATCCTGTTGTTCCTATTGATTCTATATCCTTAAACTCCATCTTGGCTATCTTGAGCGCTTCAGCTACTGCCTTCTCAGCTGACTCGAGAACCCCCAAAGTTGGATGCCAGTACTTAGATACAATTTGATTATCCTGCATTATGACTGCCTTAGTTGTGGCTGATCCAGAGTCAAGACCCATTGTGATTCCAACTTGCCTTTCTCTGGCCAATAGATCCTTTCTTTTTACTATTGTAACTAATGCTTCCATTCTTATTAGAAGAACGCTTGCCTTTGTATTTTCAGTGAATGAATACATGACGACTGGAAGCTTTGTGTGCTTCTGGAGGTATCTCCTTAGTTCATTTCTAATTAATGCACCTTCCGCACATCTAAAGCATGTAGCTATTAATACAGCGTCCGCCTCAAATGTTTTATCCGCCAATGCTTTTGCCCTTGCAACCATTAGTTTTAATCCAGGGCTTACTGGATTGAATCCAAAATCTTCTATTGCCTCATCAAAATCAATATCAACGTCGGGAAATACTATCTTGGCGCCGACTGTTTCTGCGGCCTTTTCAATTTCTTTTTGGATGCCGCTGTAATCATTACCGCATGAAAGCTGTGCTATCTTAATCATTTTAAGCCCTCCAGGAAGTTCTTAATTCTTGCAATAAAGTCTTCCACTTCTTCCTCATTTGTTGGATAATCAAGCTCCAGTGTTGGAACTCTCCTCTGTTTGATCAAATAAATAGTAAGCTCGTTTGTTCTGGCGCATGCCATGCACCCAAAGGTAGACGGAAAGTTATTGACAATAATAGCAGCCTCTGCCTCGTCAATTAAAGGCCCAAACATCGCAAGCCTGCCCCTGACACCTGATGGAACTTCAATTGCTGCATACTTTAATCCTATTTTTACATCTATGTCTGTTATATTCATTGGTGGGGAGTCGAGTTCTGGATCATTTACTCTCCTTTCTATCTCTTTTGCAAGAGCAAGTGGGGTGTGCCCAAATCTCTCGACTAAGTCCTGCAATATCATGCTGTTTGGGGGATAAATAAAAACTTTCATATCTACACCTTCTCTTTAATGGCTTTTTTTAGTATATCTACATCAACAGGTTTTTTCTTCTTTTTATCTATGGTTTTAAATCTTCCTTTTTTTAATACATTAGAGATAAGAGGCAATAACTTGTACTCTTCTTGAAGAAAATAGTATCCAGGCCTTGCTCCGCCGCCCCTTGTGGCCCTACATCTTCTTTCATCCCCTATTGGGTAAGCTCTGTGCTTTGAGAATATATCTGCATTAAATTTTTCCCTTACCTTTAGTGTGATATTCTCAACAACATCGTCATCCCCCTCTACCATGATGCCATAACAGGTATCTTTGATATTCAAAGTCTTTCCAAGACTTACAATATAGTTGATTACTGTTTGAGGAGTTAATGATGAGGTATCAGCGATAACAAACATTCTTGTTTTCATATCTGAATTAATATTTATTAACAATAAAAGAGTTTCGACTATTATCTAGAATATTAGATAGAAATATAAAATAAAATTTTATCAATTACTTTAATGCAGATTAGAAAAAAACTTAATGGAATTGCCCAGTTAGTTAGACTCGACCTTTCCTTTGCAGCGGCTATATGCGTAGTTGCAGGAGAGATACTGGCCCTTTCAGGTATCCCTACCTTAAGAGAGGCTGTAGCAGGCTTTAGTTGTGGTTTTTTTATCTCTGCATCTGCATTAATATTAAACGATTATTTTGACCTTGAAAGTGACAGAATAAATGCTCCAAATAGGCCACTCCCCTCAGGAATCGTTTCAAAGCCTGAGATAATCTATTTGACAGTATTCACTACAATCATAGGACTATATTCTGCCCTATTGCTTGGAGTATATGTTTTGATTATTGGTATATTATTCTGGTTTATCGGAGTTCTATATAACTGGAAACTAAAGAGAACGGGGCTGTTGGGCAACATAATGGTTGCATCTTCAGTTGCAATTACATTTATCATTGGGGGTATAGCAGTTGGAAATCCATGGAATGTTACAGTATGGTCATTTGGCCTGATGGCTTTCTTAGTTGACTTGGGCGAAGAAATATCTGCCGATGCAATGGATTTAGAAGGCGATAAACTTCAGAACTCAAAATCGATTGCAATAGTTTGGGGTAGAAAAACTGCACTTAAAGTATCCAGCATATTATTTGGCCTAGTAATATTGGTCAGTTTTTTTCCTTTGCTTTTTGGAAATCTAGGGAGGATATATTTACTGACTATGATCATTATAGATGCCAACATTATTTATTTTGTTTCGAAACTTTTGAAAAGTAGGACAGAAAGTGAAGGTAGGAAATATATCATAGGAATATATCGCGGTATAATGATTGGGATTATTATCTTAGTTTTAGGACTTATCATTTTAGGAATTGTTTGAAATTCTTTTTTATCGACCGTGATACATTTTTAATTTTCTATGTTTATCTTAACGCTAACAAATACTAACAAAAAGAGAAATATTAAATCTTCACTCCATCGTGATATCCCATGCTAATTCTGCAGTTAAACCTAGAATAACAGTTATCGGACAGAATTTTGTCATGACTTCCCTTATCAAGTCTTCGATCATGCCCCTTTCAAGATCCCCTTTTATTTTTATTTTTGCATAGATCTTTTCAAAAATTCTAGGGTACTCATCTTTTCTAGTACCTTCAACCTGTACATCAAAATATGTGTAATCCTTTCCCTGTTGCCTCAATAAAATTTGGGTATTAACGGCTATACAAGCCCCTAATGTAGCGAGTAATCCTTCTAAAGGGATAGGATAATTCCCAGTGCCACCAAACGCTTTTGAAGCCCCGAAAAGAATTTCATGACCAACACTATCCTTACCCAAATATTCCATATCCTTTTGCCAACTCACTGAAGCTTTTAGTATATCTTTAGGCATATTATTCACTCAAGATAATAGATACATTTCAATCTATAAAAAGATATGGGGAATAATGAGAAAGTGTTATCCGGAGTAAAATCTCTGATAAAAGAATCAATCGAGTGTATCTTACAATATAAACTTAGTAAAATTATTAATCAAACCTAATCCTATCAATCTTCTCCTTAATCGCCCTAATCACAATCGGGTCATCATTCCAAGCTCCAAGATTAATAACTTCAATGTTATTGGGTATACCACACTTAGAAATAAGTTCAGGCATATCACACATGCTGTGAATGCTGTCGGCACTAATTGCAGCTGAGAAGTAAAATATCTTCTCTACTCCATTTTGTACTAATTTTTGAACTGCCTCTGATGTGCAAGGCTCTCTAAACTCCATCCAAGCAAGATCAAGGTTATTTCGATCGTATCCATCTTTAACAAATAATTCTAAAACATCTTTTCTAAATTTTATCTCTTGTTCTGTTTCAGTCGGCCATTCCATGTCCCACTCCTTCGGCTGTCCATGCCCCACAAGTAAGACTCCAACTTTTTTCTTATCAGTTCCCTCTATGTGTTTGTTTACTCTTTCAACAAACATGCTCTGCAATATCCTTGAATCCCAAAGTGGGCCGGTAAATGCAATTGAAACTCCGTAATCATCAAAATTAATTTTTCTAACTAACTCTTCACCTTCAGCTGTATGATTTGAAATGGTCAAGAATACCTCACTCACTATTATTCTGCTTGCCCCTTCATTTAATGCAGTGATAATTGCAGCGTCTGGCCTTGGCTCATCCTCTAAAAATGATAGGTAAAATCTAGTCTTATTATCCCCTTCTTTTCTAAATCTCTCTTCAAGAGATTTCATCATCTTTGTGTGCATTTTCTTATGCTGGCTAAAACCAACGTGGATATACTTTTTCCTTAACATATAAAGAAAAATTGGCCTAATCAAAAATGGGATAAACTTAATCTTCTGCTCATCAAATTCTCTAAATTGATTTATCCATCCTATTGGATTATAATCTTCAGGCTCCCCATGTGTAAAATAAATTATGGCGGTATGCCCTTTGCCTTTATCCCCTTTTTTTCTAGTAAGATCAGGAACATGTCTATGATCCTTCGTTGAAAGTATTTTAACAGTCATTACATAATACCCAGCTAGAATAGATAGGAGAGGTATCCCTAGAAAAACAAGCTCTAATCCACTTAGATTTAAATAAATAAGAAAGATGAAAATAATAAATTCAGAAAATAACAATATAGCATATGCCCTAATCTTACTCTGATGGACTGTCAAGAATTTGACTATAGTAACCCCAATCAAAAAGCCAACGATGAGCGTTAATAGAGATAAAACAGTATTAATCTAATCCCCTCTTGAATCATTATTTTCACTTTCAATTAAATAAGTTTTTATTAAATTACTAAATCAGAAAGTCATTTAAATTAATTATATTTCTTTTTTTTAATGAAAGTAGATTTACATGTTCACACAACTGCATCAGATGGACTGCTCTCGCCGACAAATATCATAGCCAAGGCTAAAGAAAATGGATTAAACACAATAGCTATTGCAGACCACGACACAATTGATGGTATACCTGAAGGTATGAAGGCTGCAAATGAAAAAGGGGTAAGACTAATACCTGCCCTTGAAATCAGCGCAAAACACGAGAAACAGGTCCATATGCTTGGCTATTTCGTAGATTATACGGATCTAAAGTTTCAGAGCTTTGTAAACAAACTGAAAAATTCAAGAGAAGAAAGAAATCAAAAAATGCTAAAGAAATTGGGAAATTCAGGCTTTGAAATAACGATGGAAGAGCTAAAAGCTAGCGCAGATGGAAACATTGGCAGACCCCACATTGCAGACCTAATGGTGAAAAAAGGTTATGTGTCTACTTTCGCTGAAGCATTTGAAAAATACATTGGGAACAATAAGCCATGCTATGTGCCAAAAGTAAGGCCAGATATAAGAAAGGCCATTGAATTAATTAAAAAATACAAAGGTGTCCCTGTACTTGCCCACCCAAAGTATACTTTTTTAGAAGACGAAGATCTTGAAAACTTCATAGCTTATTTATCTGATATCGGCCTTGGAGGGCTTGAAGTCTACTACTCAAAGCACACTAAAGATGAGGAGTCAAAATACCTGAAACTTGCAGAAAAATACTCTCTAATTCCAACAGCAGGATCAGATTATCACAGGGAAGGCGATCAATTCGGGATGGAACTAAAAAAAGAGTATCTAGAAAGATTATTTTCACTAAAGGATCTCTAACGCTTCAATTATTTTTTCAACTAGGATAATAGGGTCATCTGAAGATATAACATTATCATGAGATTTTCCCATTTTCCTTAAGACATCTAAGAAAAGATCAGATGCTCCGCCAGTCCCTAATAGCAATCCAACAATCTTTTTTTCATCATACGCTATTGTGAGCTCATTTAGGGTGCCAATCATTCCCTGGACTGAAATAACTGCATCACAGCTTCTGACAAGGGTAACATTTCTCCCTTTGTACCCAGAACCAGTGAATATGAGAGAATCAAAAACATCAGATGGATATTTATAATCTTCAACATGCTCTTTGAAATTTATTGCAGGGGACACTCCAACTGTTGTTCCACCAGATTCTTTTGCACCCATTGTAGCTTCAAATGGCAATCCAGGGCACGCCCCAGAGAAAAGTACCAGATTGTTTTTTGCAATAGCCCTTCCAAGCTCTCTTGCAGCAAGTCTAACGTCACTTCCTATGTTGCCGCTTGCAGAGCCGATAACTCCTATCTGATATCTCCTAATACTAAGCCCCCCTTCAGATGGCCTTCTTAAAGTAGTTCACCCTGGGCTCATAGAGGTCTCCCCTTGAGAGGAGTTCCCTTACAGCGTTATCAATGTCATCTGCTAGATAATCATCCTTTAGCTCGTAAAGTATGAGGTCAAGAACCACACCATCCCCTTCATCAAGCTTTTCTACGGCCTCCATTACCCTTGATTCAATTGCTGTGTCAGAATCAAAGATACGGCTTTCTTCCGCATTTTCCACTAGATAATTAAGCTCCTCGATGGCGTCTATCAGGTCAGGATTTAATCCCTCTTTCTTGGCACGGTCCATTGCCTTTCTCACATTCTTTTCTTCGTCATATATTTTCTGGGCCATTTTGAAATATTTCTTCTGTCTGATTGCAGCAAGGACAGATTCAGCCCTGTGAAGGGTCAACATGTTGGGGGAAACTACAGATAATACTTCAAGATTGAGTTGCTTTTTACCCTGCCACTCACTGAGTTTTGCCATGAACTGGACAAGGTCGCCTTTCTTAATTGACATTAGCAGTTTGGTATTCTCCCTAAATGCAAGGGCAACTATGCTCTGTGTTCCATCATCTAAGAAAACAGAGCCGTAAGTACCATCCTCTGATAACCTGGGCTCCGCCATTATAGTTGCGACGCCCTTTAGCCTGTAAACCTTTAATCCGTCTTGGGTGATAACATAATTAGTTGCAAAATCATCCTCTGGTTTTACAAAATAACCTTTGTGGACCTCGGCAAGAGAAAGTCTTGAAGATGGCATCCTCTTCTTCATTGGTAGACCTCCTTTTCAATTTGCTGAACTTTTCTAAAGAGGTCAAGATTGAAATCAGTAAAATCTTGAATTATATCAGAGCCCACAATTACCTGTCCGCCTTCCTTGTAGGGGCTTCCTATAACTCTTAGAATTTTTTCCATGTCATATAGATTATCTGATGAAACACTTACCGCCCCTGTTCCATCGTCTATGATCAGCATATAGGTGGAGGGATCTATAGACACAACTACGCCTATGAAGGAAACTAAAGTCTCATCCCCTTTGATTTCACGTATCTCTTTCTCAATAGAGTAATTTTGCTTCATTGCATCTCCTTTCCTATGTTCTCTAATACCATCTCTATCTCTTCTTCCAAATCAAAATCAAATATATTGTGTGCCTGGAATACGTTTCCAATGTACTCATTTTCTGCAACGTTTCCAGAGATTAATACTTCTTTTCCCAACAAATTGTAATGATTGTCAGATAGGTAAGCCTCACCTGCATTTTTAAAATTGAAACCTTTTTCAAGATAGCTTTTTACGCCCTGATGAATTTGATCAGCAGTTACGCCCAATACCTTCTCAGCCTTGTCTTTGAAAAATGAAGCCCTGATGTACCCTGTTGAATCGTCTATGCCTATGTCCAGTATGACAACTTTTATTGGGGATACCTCTAACTTGCAGTGTTTGCAGAACCCTTTCTGTGGCACATTCATTTTTTTAAAACATGTGGGGCATCCGTCATAAAAGAATACAGAGTAAAGTTTGGCTATCGTTCCCCTAATCTCCTTGAACTTATCACCGGGGTTTAATTCGGATACCATCGTTCTCTCATATTTTAAGGATTTAATAGTAGATGTATCAGGCAAAGATGATTCATCAATCCCTTCGGGATTAATAATTACCTTAGTTTTTGAAGTAATAAAAAGCTGGGGGCCTTTCATTCCACCTTTAACCTGCCCAGCGATTATCTTTATGATGTCCCCTCTGTTCACTGTTTCAGAACATTTGACAGCGTTCTCATCCCAGAATACGACAGGAATTTCTCCAGTCTTATCCGAAACTATGACATTAAGGACTACCCCTTGAGACCCATCGTCCCTTGTAAACTCCTTTGGGGCATACTTTCTTGAAACTCGTCCCAAGACATTAACGTCTTTCATTCCCTCTTTCAGTGTATCGATCTTTAGGTCTTCCTTCCCAGGTAGGGCTATCCCTTCTTCGGAAGCGATTATAGAAAGGATTCCTTTTGTTGTTATATCGTACATTAAAGATTCTTTTTTTATTCTTATTTTCTCTTTAATTTGAGCTTCCGTATAACCCTTTTCCATCAATTTCGACATTATGAGGGATACGTCATCTTCCATCAAAACACCTATTAACGTTTTATTTCGTGAATATTAAAATACTTTTCTATTGATCTATTCGATAATTAATCTAAAAATCATTGATAAAGTATTCACAATATTAATTAAAATCCAGGACTTATATAGGTTATTAGGATTTTTGTATTAATTTATTCTCTTTATATTTTATCATGGTAAAAAGTGCCTTATTGTAAGGTGAGGGCATATTTAATTTATCCCCAAGCTCAATAATCTTACCGGAGATGTAATCGATCTCTGTCCTTTTTCCTTTTCTAAGATCTGAGAGGGTTGAGTTAATGTTCTTAGAGGTGTTTTTAATGACGTCTACTGTCTTTTCAAAAATGTCATCAGAGATATCTATCCCTTCTTTTTGAAGAATTGTCTTTCCTTCCGTTGTTATCTCTTTTACAATCTCAATAAGATTTTCATCCAGAAGGATTCCATTCTCGCCATCAAGAATTGAAGCAAGGTTATTGATGGCTGAGTTAATAATTACTTTTGACCATATCTCACCCTTTATGTCATTTGTAAGCTCAGCCTTAATTCCGGCACTATCAAATATTCTGACTATTTCTTTCGCATTTTTGTTTTCTTCTGATATCGCACCAATTAAGGTAGTTCCTTTCCCCCTGAACTGCACCCTACCTGGATTCTCAAGAAATGCGCCCATGCTTGTTACTGCTCCAATGATATTTTGTTTGTCTACTAATTTAGAGATCTCTTCAATGTTTCCTGCCCCATTTTGAAGCGACATCACTTTTGTATTATCATTTAGAATCGGAATGATGTCTTCTAGTGCTTTTCTTGTGTCATATGCCTTAGTTGTGATAACAAGGATATCTGACCCTCTTGCGTCAAGTGGGTTAGAAGATGCATTTATCCTAACATTAAATTCATCAATACCCGAAATAAAAAGTCCATTTTTTTTTATGGCCTCTACATGATTTTGCCTTCCAATCAGTAAGACATCTGCACCACTTTTTTTTAGAAGCCCTCCAAAAAGACTGCCTATGGCCCCTGACCCTATGAAAGCTATCCTCATCTTATCAATTATTCTTTTAATAAATTACTTTTTATACTTGATGTTAATAGTTATAATATATTCGTAAACGCTTTTAAGTATCCAGAGCGCAATAAAATCTAAGGTGATATAATGGCGATGCCAGAAAAGGTTGAGTTTATCGGTAACTACAAGGGATGGAAGTGCTACAAAGGTTTTGAGTCCCTTGATGGGAAAGAGAAACTTGATATTGCACGATTATTACTCTCTATAAGAGAATCATTTAATGAAAAGATCCTTCAGTATTTAGGAGAGGGATTTGATCTAAAGTTTATTCAGGGCATAGTCGACACAATAATAAAGGATGAAAAAACTATTTCTGGTGCTCTTTACAAGGCGAAATCCCCCACGACAACAAAGAAATTATCAGAAATTGCAAATATAAAGGAAGCAAAGGATATTGCAAAAGGAATACTTACTGAAATGGTCTTAGAAAAATTAGGGATTGAAAGGCTTACACCAGATGTCCTTGATAAATATCTCGGGCAGAAACCTATTGAAGATAAGGGGAGCACAGTCGTCTCTGGTAAGGAGATGGTCCATTTTCTCGGTAACTATAGTGGCTGGAAATGCGTCAAGAGAATGGAAGTTGAAGAGCTTACAGAAGATTTTGATATAGCGATGCTTCTTCTGTCCATGAGGGAATCTTTCAATAATAAAATCTATGACTACATGTCCGATAAATTTGATATGGAATCTCTTGACGGACTTGTAGAAGATATAATACCAAAGAAGGGCAGATTTAAAGAGGAAGATATTGCTGCGACACTCTCTAAACTGAATTCCCCTGACTTTCTTTCTGGCCTTCAGAGAATATCCCCAGACCCAAATGCAACTGAAATCTTGAAGAGAATTGCAGCAGAAAAAACACTGATAAGCTTGAAACTTCCCTTGTTGAATGCGAAGATGATCGAAAAGTATATCGAAAAGAAGGCTCTTATTGGCTAAGAATGCTCAGCATGTATATGGTGACTAAAACCATTATGAACATGACTGAATAGATAATTATCCTGATAAGACCTTGCTTTGAATTTTTTGCATAATCATATACTACGTAAGGTCTGCTCTTGACAAAAGTTCTTGGGAGTGGGTCAAGGCCTAAAGAGTCTATATCAATATTCGTGGTATATGTCCATCCAGGACGCCCTTCATGATTTAGAGGTTTATTTGCGGATAAAAATTTCTCTCTATGTTTGTCATACTCTGCTTTTTTCTCTTTGTCAATGAGTGTTTCATAAATCTCTTTTAACTCGAGAAACTTATTTTTTGCCGAGTCTTCTTTTCCTGGATTTTTATCCGGATGGTACTCCAAGGCTTTTTTCCTGTAGGCTTTCTTAATCTCCTTTACATTAGATGAAGGGGTTATCCCCCCGATCATTTCATAGTAATCTTTTTTTGGGTTGTAGGACATTTTATCAGTAAGGCCGATATCTGGTATATTCTAGTCTAATGATAATACAGAATATAAATTTATTACTTTAAAATGTTAAATCCATCTAGAATATGCATATTAAAGTATCAGAGAAAAGATTATCTAAATTTTGAGTATTTAGAAAGAACTCGGAGGATATCTAACGCAATATCCTTGTCTATTATTCCCTCTTCTTCCTTGTCCTTTAAGAACTGTTTAGCCTCGTCAAAACCTATTTTTGAAGCTTTGGCATATAATGGCCCGCGAATAAGGCCGGCTTTTTCTTCTGGCATTTTGTTTAATACTTGATTTAAATCCCATTTAAAGTCTGAAACTCTTCCCATGTTTAATTTTTTAGTCTTTTTAGAGTATATTTTTTGTTTGAATTTTTTAGATCCTTTTGAATAAAATGTATTTGATTCTCCTTGCATCTGACCCTCTCTTTTCTCTATTTGTTAAATAAAACTTTTTAAGCCTTTGCTTAATTCTATTAGATTTTCATGTTGTTTTTTTATAATTTTATCTTCATATATCTGATTTTCAATTGAAATAAAGGTCCATCCACCTTCTTTTGAAGAAAACTTTACCCCAAGGATTGTTTTTGGGGAAAGAACAGTCTTCTTGGATATTTCGGCGGCTGTGTCTAAAAGCGATTTAATCTGCGAGTTTTTGATTTTGATGCTCGATAGTTTGGTGTTTTTGATCTCCATTACTATTGTCTTTTCACCTTTTATTGCTATTATGTCAGGACCGCTCTGGCTTACTCTTTTGCTAAAGACGAAATAACCATTCTCAAGAAGAAATTTCTTGACTTCATATTCCGCTCGGACCCCTCTGGATTTATTTTTAGTTACAGACATCAGATTAAACGCTTCCATTTTAATACATTAATTTTGGGGCCGATTGGAAGATCAGAAATTTCATCCCTTATGAAGTTGATAAATCCGCCATCCCATAAAAGAACAGAGCCTTCCAGATTCTCATCATAATCATTACAGAAGAACATCTCTTTGACAAAATCAAAAGAGTCATCCTTCTCACCTTTTATTAAAAGAGGCAAATCATCATCAAATGACTCTAGCTTGTGATTTATTTTCATCTCCCTTCTTAGGGATGCTGTAATATCTATAACACCTAGCCATTTCCAGTCTTTCTTGTCAATGTGCATAAAAGAAAGCGCAGAAGGATTTCCATCTTTTGATTCAACTATCATCAATCTTCTGCAGCCTTTAAGAACAGCAATATCCTTTAACTCTTCAATAGATTTTTTACCCCTTGTAACTTGAAAAGAAAGAGGTATAACTCCTAGAAGCTCTTTAACAAAGGACCTAGTCCTAGTTGATGGCCTCCTAGAAGTTGAGATAAGCATCATATTAACGTGCTTGCACTGTCTTTGCCAATTCTGGCCTCATCTTGATGAATATCCTGTTGCCACAGTAGGGGCATTTAATCCCCCTTATATCATCAAGTTCTGTAGGGGTGAGTACTCTTTTACATTCAATACATTTATACAACTATTCACTTCCTACTTTACAGCTGCCTTCTGTGAAACTCTTCCCACAGGCGTATCTGGTAGATATGTGCCTCCGGCAAATGTAGTCTCACATTTTGAGCATTGCCATATTGCAGTGTTTATCCTTTTTACAGATTTTCTTCCACATTGTGGACATTTATGTTTCTGTTTCATCTGAGCTTCAATGTTAGAAATTTTAACTCTAATTTTTCTACCGTATCTAGGCCCAAATCGACCTGCACTACTTGATTTATTTGAAACTGCCATGAACATCACCTCATTTCAGAGAATTTTTCTTTTAGAAGGGACCTAACTTCGTCGCCCCTTACCTTTGATCGTCTGACGATGTCTAAAATCTCCTCTTTTTTAAAGCTTCCTACGTCACCTTTCTGCATTGCGGATATTCTTCCACTGTCTTCAGTTGTAGCAGTAATTCTTGAATCCATTACACTTTCCTCTTCCATTGAAGGATCATATAAGATTGAATCTGCTATTTTTGCATATGTACAAGGTACAGGGATTTTCTTCATTGGTAGAGGCATTAGTTCTTCTGTTTTCTTTCCTTCTTCATCTAATACTGCCATTTTAGTATTGTAAAGAGCCCCTATTGCTGCAATTCCAGCTGCGTCAAATAGGTTTCCGTTGTAATCCATTATATGGATATCAACAAACAAGACTCTGACAAGCTCTCCTTCTTTAATGACTAATTTTTGAAAGTCAATGGCGCCTGATTCCCTGATGCCTCTGTCAACTATTCTCGCAAGTTCTATAGCATCTTCTCTTGGTGGGCCTGCCTCAAAGTCAGGAGATGCCATTGGAATTAATTCTGCATTAGTTGTAAAAACTCCTTGGTTGGGTGTGTCGGGAAATGGTGCTCCGGTCTCACACTTTACTCCGGCAATTACTTTTGTGTCTCCAATTTGAACAAAGCATGAACCTTCGGCCTTGTTTACAATCCCAAGTTCGACCTTTAAATCTCTCATGTCGTTAAGGCCTCTTCCATCCTCACGCTTGCCGTTCTTCAAGAGGCTTATCATATACTCCTTCTTAATATCTGAAAGAACACTACTCATTTGCCACATCCTCCGTTACATATTTTTTCTTTAGTGCTTCCTTTTGAATTTCATATACTTCAAGACATCCTTTCCTACCGAGGTCTAAAGCCTCTTCAAGCTGTTCTTCGGATAGGTCTCCGTCCATCTGTAAAAGACTGAACTCGTTTCTTCTTGGAAGAAGTGCCAATGGTAAATCTGCTTGACCATAGTTATCCTCTTCTTTACAGAGGTCCAAAACAATCTTATCATCAACTTTTCCAGCTGCGCATGCGGGCACCAATTCTTTCATAGGTATCCCTGCGTTGGCAAGTGCTACTGATGCAGCAGTTATTCCTGCACATCTTGTTCCAGCATCTGCTTGGATAACTTCAATATTAACCTCAACCATGCATTTTGGGAAATTTTCTAATAACAAAGCAGGCTCTAATGCTCCTTGTGTTACTTTACCTATTTCTACTCCCCTTCTGCTTGGGCCGGGCCTTTTTCTCTCTTCAACTGCGAAAGAAGCCATGTTGTATCTGCACTTTAATATGGCCCTGTCTGATTTTTGAAGAAATCTGGGGTAAGCTTCTCTTGGACCATAAACGGCACAATAAATCTTATTTCCGCCCCATTCAATATAAGATGAGCCATCTGCTCTTTTAAAAACTCCAACTTCTATCTTTATGTTTCTCAATTCATCAACGGCTCTTCCGTCGATTCTCTTGCCATTAGTAAAGAACTTTATGTCTTTCTCCATATGTAACACCTAATATTATCTTGATAATTCAGTTTCAAGTATTTTTTTTATTCTGTCTGTTAGCCCTGGTATATGAGCTTCCCTATCAATTTTAAGAATGGCTCTCTCGACAATATCTTCCATTTGCCTCTCGCCCTTAATCCATATGTTGCCATTCTGACCGACCATAATCTCGCATTTGGTCATTTGCTTCAATAACTTAATCATAGATCCTTTTTTACCAATTACTCTGGGAACCCTTGTGGCATGAATATTTACAACTCTCCCCCATTTCATTTTGCCGTAAGGTCTTTCCTTAGACTGTAAAACAATGTCCGAAGATTCCCCGACATCTCTAATATTTGCATAGATTACATCGCCTACTTTGAATATCCTCTCAAGATTTGAAGTGTCCTTGACATACCTCAAAGCATCCTGGACATGAAGATTGGCCATGTAAGGGGCATTTATATCCAAATCCCAACTTAGAGGATTTATGCTTACAACTGTCCCAATTACATCATCGCCCCTTTTTGGCATATATTTGCCTTCAAGTGGAACTACCTTAACGCCGTCATTTTCAATATAGACTATTCCTAAAACAGAGGATATTATTGTATCCTCAAATTTATCAACCCCATATTCATATCTAAAAGGCCCTTTTGCAATAGCCATACCTGGCGTAACAATCGATCTATCCTTAACTAAAAATTCCAATGTTATCTCTCCGTATCATTTATCCATTATCTTTGTCTCAACGTTTCCTTTTGTAGCGCTGTTCAACTTACTAAAAAGGTCATCCTGTAATCCAGCAGGTATTTCAATTACAAACATCCAAGAGCCATCTCTTCCCCATTCTTCTTTAATAATAGTACCAAGATTTTTTGCAAATCCCATGGTTTTAGGTGCATGCTCCGCAGGCACTTTAACTCCAATTCTTCTGTTTTCAATCTTAATAGGTATTATTGGGGCCAATACATGAATTATCTGCTTAATCTGATCTTCAGTTTTTTTGTACATGTCTATTTGGACTCTTGCTTCTTCTAAGGCATTTTCAATTCTTTGTGGCGGATGTGGGTGGCGTGTCTGGGGATTTATAGCATGTCTTGAAATATAGGAAATAATTTGGGCTCTCTTGTTTTCCATCATCACCCTTCTCTGATCGGTAGTAAGGTGTATTTCTCCTTTCTTAAGAATAATTTTTGAAATCTCATTAACATTATCTGTACCAAATGCCTTTTTAAGCGAGTCAGGAGATGCTTTATCTCCTTTATCGGCATCTTTAAAAATAAAATTTGTAGCGAGGAAATCTTCTACTTCATTTCCCCCCTTAAATTCTTGGGCTTTTTTGGGATCGACTAAAATCTCAAAATGTTCCCCTTGGTACTTATATTTTGCAGTAACTGCATCATCTAGAGATATCAAACAATCTACTCCTTATCCTCCTCTTCCTTAATCGCTTTAACTTTCTCTATATAGAGATTTAATTTCTCTTCGTCCATTTTCTGAAATCTCTTATCTTCCATGCTTATTACAGCCATTTCGACATTACTCTTGCTTAAATCTCCCTCAATTGATTTTTTAAGGGCTCTCAAAGCAAGTATAATTGCATCTTCAATTGATATTTCAGGGGAATATTCCTTTTCGAATATCTCCATTGCAACGGATCTTCCAGCGCCTATGGCTGTTGCTTTCCACTCAAGGTAAGCTCCTGAAGGCTCAGTAACAAATATCTGAGGCCCTTCTGAATTGATACCTGCAAGAATCAAAGAAGCACCAAATGGCCTTAATCCGCCATACTGTGTGTGCATCTGCTTTAAGTCTCCAATTTTCTTTGCCAACATCATGACAGACATCTTTTCATCGTAGCTCAATGTATGAATCTGTGCTTCGATTCTTGATCTATCTACGAGTATCCTTGCGTCTGCTATTATTCCTGATGTCGCTGCAGCAAGATGATCGTCGATTTGAAATATCTTCTCAAATGATTCTGGTTCAACAAGCCTTGAAGGGATTCTCTTGTCGACACAAAGTACGACTCCTTCGTTACATTTAATACCTATAGCGGTGGCTCCCCTTCTTACAGCCTCGCCAGCGTATTGAACCTGATACAAACTTCCATCTGGACTAAAAACGGTAATTGCCCGGTCATATCCAGATGCGGGTGGAACAAATGCCATTTATTTACCTCCATAAACTAATTAACATTAGACTTGATATTTTTTTCTAACCCCTTTATAGTCCCTGATACACAAAGAGGCAGTATATTAACTTTTTCTTTACCTACAGATTTAGTAAGTGATAGTATAAATATAGCTTTGTGTAATGATTTTATATTGCTTTCTATTATGCCACACTTATTACTATCGTCATATTCCTTGACCCAAAGACCTATTTCAGAAGCGCCAAACTCTCCTAAAAAATCAATGGCTGAATTCCAGATAGCCTTAACTAGGTCCTCTCTTTTAAAGTCTTTCCCTCCCTCAATTATAAAACTGACATATCTTGTCTTTTCTCTGAGAGTCTTTGGGTTTTTTATGGACATAAAAACATCTAAAATAGTTATTATGCACATGATTTAAGTATTTTGTCATAAGTTGTCAATCTTAGCATATTCAGAACATTTAAATATGGTATCGTACAATTAATAATTGTGCCAGACAAAAAAAGCATAGCGGAAATAGTTAGGGAATATATAGGTGCACACCCATCTATAATGGACTGTCTAAAGTATGGGATAATCAACTATTCTGCTCTTTCAAGAATGATAATGGACGAATACAAAATAGATAACATGGTTGCTGTACTTATAGCATCAAGAAGATATGCTGAAGAACTGCAGAAAGAAAAAAAGTATCTTGAGAAAAAAATAAAGCTAATTCTAAAAAAAAGCAGGATCAATATAAAGACGAAAGTTGCAACTGTGACATTGAAGCCCGGATGGCATGTTTTCTTGAAACTTGAACCCGTTCTAAAGAAGACACTTTCTGAAGGGTATCTAATTAATATTATTCAAGGCTCCCAAGGTATAACCTTAATCTTACTTGAAGACTATCTTGAGGAGGTTACAGATCTTATAGGAAAAGAAAATGTATTGAGGATTTCAAAAGATCTAGTTGAAATATCTGTTAAGAGTCCCGAGGACATTGGAGATACGCCAGGAGTTGTGTCTTACCTCTCCTCAAATCTTTCCTCTGTCGGGATAAACGTTATTGAAACTATGAGCTGTTTTATGGATACTATATTTGTCGTCGATGAGAAGGATATGGTGCTTGCTTTTGAGGCTCTCAATAGGTGTATAGACTAAATCTTTAATATCTAAAACTTGAAAAAAGGCGTGATATTATGGAAATGAATGTTATTGACATAAAGAAGGATGATGGTGTTGAGTTTATAGTTGGGCAGGGAAACTTTTCTATATACACTGTAGATGATCTTGCAAGGACTCTTCTGACCTGTGTTTCAGGAATTAAAGTTGGTGTTGCAATGAATGAAGCAAAACCAAAACTTACAAGAGTTGCAGGAAACGATGAACACCTAAAAGAGCTTGCCGCTAATGCCGCTTTAAAAATCGGGGCGGGGCATATATTTGTAATAATGATGCGGGGCGCTTTCCCCATTAATGTCTTGAACAACATAAAAGGACATCCTTCTGTTTGTGCTTTGTATGGTGCAAGTGAAAATCCTTTCCAAGTAATTGTAGCAAAAACAAATCTGGGAAGTTCTGTTATAGGCGTCGTTGACGGGACTTCTGCTGAGAAGATTGAAGATAAATATGAAAAGAAAGAACGAAGAGATCTTTTAGAAAAAATAGGATACAAGGTAGAATGAAAACCAAAATAGAAAATCTAAAAGGTCTAAGGCTATTAAATCCTGGGCCTCTTGTTTTGATCACATCAAAGTACCAAGGCAAGTCCAATATCGTTACTGCAGCGTGGACAAGCCCTGTTTCACATTCACCGCCACTTATCTCAATATCCCTCTCAACAAAGAAACTATCCCATATTCTTATTGGAAATTCTAAAGAATTTACAGTTAATATCCCTTCAATTGAACTTATAGACAAGGTTTTATTGTGTGGTTCTGAGAGTGGGCGGAATGTTGATAAATTTAAGGCATATAAACTTAAAGAAGTTAAAGGTAAAAAGGTAGTTTCCCCTTCAATTAAAGAGTGCTTTGCTTTTCTTGAGTGTAAGGTCATTGACTCCTTCTTATGCGGTGACCACTATCTCTTTATTGGCGAGATAGTCCATTGTGAAATTGAAAAGGATTATTACAATGATTGCATTGATGTTGAAAAGGTAAAATTCATTAATCATCTTGGAGGCCCTTGTTTTACCTATCCTGAAAAAATAGTTGAAAAGAAAAGAGAATAGTTACTGGAACTCTGATATGTGATCTCTTCTTATGTCCTCCATCTTGAGATCATACATCTTGAACTCATCTTCATACTTTTGTATATTATTCATTGATTGGATGATTCCGTCTTCTTGCCCAGTTAGATAGTACTCTTTCAAGATTTTGATCTCAACTGCTGCATTATTCAGAGCTTGAACTTTTTTTAGATAAAAATTTGTGTATAGTATTAACCAATCCTTCTTTGATCTCTGAGCTTCGCCCATCGCATTTTCAAGCGCTATTAAAGCTGTTGAAAATTCTAGTATAGCTTTGTCTGCATAAACTGTGACATTGTCCATGTCCTGAATTGAATAAGCATTTGAAGATATATTATAGTATTCAATTCCATTTGCCAAGCGCAGGTTTGCAACTTTTATACTTGTATTCCAGTTATCAAGGGAAGTGTTAAGACATAGAGGTAATAAAATAATCAGACCCAAACACAAAACTAAAAATATATTGCCTTTCATTTTTGCACCTTTCTAGATTTTTTTAAATTAAGGTATAAATCCATCATATCTTCAAAGACATAATCTGGCTTTATATGAGACTTTGATACTTCTGATTTGTCAGCAACCCCACTTAATACGATTGCAGTTTGAATTCCAAAGTTTCTTCCGGCCAAAATATCTGTGTCAATTCTATCCCCAATCATCAAGCTTTTTTCTTTTTTTGCTGAAATCCTTTTGGCCGCCATTTCCATGATTAAAGTTTTTGGTTTTCCGATTATTATAGGCTCAACTCCGCTGGCGGCCGTTATTGATGCTAAAATTGCACCACAGCCAGGTAATATACCTTCATGTGAAGGGTATGTCAAATCTGGGTTTGTACCTATATATATTGCACCCCTCTGGATTGCAAGTGATGATTTCTTCATCTTTTCATAGGTGAAATTGGTATCCCACCCAACAACTACAAGATCAGGATTTTTATCATCTAGTCTTATTCCAGAATTTTCAATGAGCGATACTAAACCTTCGCCCCCAACTACATATGCACTTAGATTATCCTTTTCTTTGAGAAATGTTTCTTTTAGGAATTCTACCGTAGCAACGCCGGAGTTTATTATTTCATTTTCTCCAATTTTTATTCCCATACTTTTCAGTCTTTTTGAATAGTCAGCAGGTGTTTTGGCAGAATTGTTAGTGACACATATAAATTTAATTTCTTCTTGAATTAAATAATCGATAAATTCTCTTGCTCCATTAATCGTGTGATTGCCTCTGTAGAGGACGCCATCAATATCCATGAATATATACTGGATGTCTTTCAAGATTTACTCTCCTTTTTTAATATCCCTTCTGCTGCAAGAATCCCAGTAGCCGCCGAATTGACTATATCCCTTGAAAGCCCAACCCCATCGCCAGCAACGAAAAGATTTGGTAAATTAGTTTCCATTGATGAATCTACTTTTACTCTTATCCCATAGAATTTAATTTCTGGAGCGTATAGAAGTGTTGAGTCACTGCCCACGCCCGGGAGTACGTTATCCAGCCTTTCAAGTGATTCAATTAAATTTGTGACTATTCTATAAGGTAATGCCATAGCTATGTCCCCTGGTGTTGCTGAAAGAAGTGTAGGTTTTATGTTGCTTCTTCTAATTCTTTCAGGTGTTGACCTTCTGCCTCTTCTTAAGTCCCCAAATCTCTGTATGAGAGGTTTTCCACCTCCAAGAACCGTGGCAATCTTTGCAATGGATATGCCATATGACGTTGTATCTTCAACAGGAGAGGTTAGTGTGACCCTTGAAAGAAAAGCGAAGTTACTGTTCTGGGATTTAATATCCCTCATTGAATGTCCATTTACCCCTACATATCCATCATACTGCTCCTTCATCACATACCCCTCATGATTTGTACAAAAAGTTCTTACAAAATCATCATAAGTCTTAGAATAGATATGAAACTTTGGATCTCTATTGACTTCAATTACAGGTTTCATTACAACTTTGGATACTTCGACCCTTACTCCAATATCAATTGGTTGATGTTCTACTTTGATTCCAAGTTCCTGGATTTGTGACATCAAAAAGCTGGAGCCCGCTCTTCCTGGAGCCGCAATGACATAATCAGAATCAATTTTATGCGAAGTATTTTTTTGCATATAGGTAGTGGTGTATCCTTGTTTTACTTTTTCTATTTTGTTAACATCGGCAAGGGATACAAATTTTATCCCTTTTTTTTCGAGATATTTTTTGATTGAGTTTATTACTACAGGGGTGTAGTCGCTCCCTATGTGTCTTTGAGGAATCTGAATAAACTTAATTCCTGAGGCCTCGGCTTTTCTTTGTAAATCCTCAATCATTTCTGTTTCGCCGGTGAAAAGCTTTTCTGGTGCCCCGTGCTCTAAGAAAATTAAATCAACTTCGTTCACTAAACTTATTGCTTTGTCAGCTTTTCCAGTTAGGGCTTCTAAATCTCCACCTATATCGGGCCTTAGATTTAGTATCCCATCTGAGAGGCAACCAGAACCGCCAGTTCCATATAATACATTACAGGGATTACAGTTATCGCACTCGCCTGTACGTTCAAGTGGACATTTTCTGCTATCGACATCCCTGCCTCTATCCAAGACAATAATATCAAATTTATTAGTTTCAGAAAGCTTGTAAGCAGAAAAAAGACCCGCTGGGCCAGCTCCAACGATAACGATTTTTTTCTTCATATAAATAATATTAGAAGTATAACCTAAAAAAGCTTATGGATTTCCTTTATCTTTTGAAGGTTTTTTTGGAAGTCCTTTGAGCGGTCTTTTTGTCTTAAGCTTTGATTTTTTGATTGGCGCCTGCTTTGGTTCTTCTACTAAATCTTGCCTTTGTTCAACTTTCTGAGAATACACTTGAGGTGGCGCTTCTTGCATTGGTGGTCTTTCAAATGTCTTTTTCGGAAGACCAATGCGTTTCATGTTCATCTTTAACAAAGCTATGATAATGAAAAATACGGCAATTACTATAATAGGTAATGCTTGGATTAGGATATTTGATGTCAAGATTAAATTTATTTCTTTTTCAGTTTCTCCTTCAACTTTAACTACCTGTGTTACTTTTCCGTAAAGAGTCGAAGAGGCCGTAACTTGATATTCTTTTGGGAGGAGATCCGATATTACTACAATACCTGAATTATCAGAACTACCTTTTTGCTGTCCATCTACAAGAACAGAAACTCCACTTATTGGATTGCCCTGTAAGTCCTTTAGTGAAACTTTTATTCCACCGTTTGCTTGTTTTAATGTCAGTACCTTTGTAATTCCTGCTTTAGTAATCTCAAAATTAACTTCAGCGGGTCCATATCCTTTTGCATCGGCTTTTAGAGTATAAACTCCAGGAGGAAGCTGCATTGTTCCATTAGCCTTAGTAAGCTTTTCAACTGATACACCGCTTCCTGTTCTTATTATCTCTGCGTCAACTTCAGACAAAGCCATGCCGTCTTCTGTTTTTATTTCATAAGTGAGTGTGCCTTTTTGTTTTGACAATACAACTGTAACTTCTTTTTGTTCTTCTTGCAAAAGATTGAAAGGTTCAGTTGTATATTTCTCATAATCCATGAACTCAACTTCTACAAAATAAGTTCCTGGTTTAACTGAGAATCTAAAGAATCCCCCTAAATCGGTAGAAGTATAAGTTACACTTGTTCCTTTAAGAAAAACTTGTATGCCAAACAATGGATTGCCCTCGTCTGTTGTTACCTTGCCATATACCTCTCCTTTTATGATTAGAGGAACAGTTATTGAATAATCAACAGTATCTATAGGGGTTACAGTATTCGGTACTTCATACTCCGAGGTTGAATAAGAAACTATGACTTTATAGTTTTGTGCATCAGGGATTTCAATCCTAAATTGTCCGTTTTCATCTGTATTAACAGAAAATGTTTCGTTTGTAGTTACGTTTGTGGCTTTCACAGTCGCATTGGCTATTCCAATTTCCCCTGTCTCAAATATCTTGTTGTCATTTGAATCTTTGTAAACTTGCCCGGAAATTATTTTAAACCCAGAATGCCTCAGATAAAAAGTCTTTGAGTCGATTGGAGCTATATCTACGTTTTCAAGCACAGTGACAAATCCACTTTTTACAATAGTAACTGAGTAGGTTCCTTCAGCTATATTTTCAAAAAGGAGTTCCCCTCTTGAATTTGAGTTTCCTGATCTTTGATAGTTTGCATCAGATTGTAATGACATTCTGATTTCCGCATCTTCAATTGGGGCCCCATTTACACTAGAAATAATAAGGAGAAAATTTTTGTTAGTAGCGCCCCAAGTTGATGGTGCCATGAGTACCAATATGAATATTGATAATATGACAATCCTCGAGTATCTTCCTAGCATTGTTCTCCTCAAGATTTTTGATTAAAATAAAAAATTAAATTTCGGAAAATACTTTTCTTACGTCTTTAACCTTAATAGTATTGTCCATCTCTACTATTCTTGTCTCACACTCTACGACATCCCTTACGTCGCCAGAAAGCTCTAGGTAAGTTCCAAGATCTGTGTCGTAAGTTTTTACATTTACGGACCCTGGAATTGTTCCTGGGCTAATTGTGCCAAGGTTAAGGTTTTGGACAAGTATCCTAACTGTATAAGGCTTATCTTCGCGCCTTTCAATTCCTCTTTCAACTATTTTCATAATACCTCACCTATCCTTTAGTAGCTGATAATCAATATACAGTTACCAGTTTATAAGCTTTTCGATATTGATAATATATAATAATGTTTCAAAATCATTACAAAATATAAACAAAAATGGCATAATACCTTTCAAATTATTGAGGGTATTATTTAAATACTATGAAACTATTGATAATCAATATTTACCATTGCACTATAGGTTATATTCTATTTTTGATATTCAATTATAAATGCTTAATCTTATATAATATTTGACTCAATTCTGTATAATGAAAGTTGTTCTTTTAGAATATACCCAAAACCCTGAAAAAGTATGTGCTGTTGCAGCCCTTACCTCAATGAAGGAAGGAACTCCTTCAGATATGTTGAGCGAAATAGATACAGATAATGCAAAAAAGAGGATTCATCGGGTTGTTGGATATGGTCATTATTCAGTTATAGAGCATGCGAGTTTTACTTTTTCTATAGAAGGCATTTCTAGGGCATGTTCCCACCAATTAGTAAGGCACAGGATAGCTTCTTTCACTCAGCAGAGCCAGAGATATGTAAAAATGGAAGATGTTCCATTTGTTACCCCTCCTTTGATTAAGAAGAATAAAGCTGCAGAAGATATATTCAATAAGATTATTAATGATAATACCGAGAGTTATAAGAAACTACTTGAATTAGGGATAGCTCCTGAAGATGCAAGATTTGTACTTCCCAACGCTATTAAGACTAATCTTGTAATGACAATGAATGCAAGAGAGCTACTGCATTTTTTCAATCTTAGATGTTGCAACAGAGCACAGTGGGAAATTAGAGATATGGCATGGGAAATGCTGTATCAAGTTCTTGAAGTTTCCCCTGCATTATTTGAAACATCAGGACCAAAATGTATCAGCGAGGGCATATGTACAGAGGGTAAAGCTTCTTGTGGTTGTTACAAACTTTTTGAAGGAAAAAATATTGATGAAAGAAGGATAATTGTTAAAGAATTTTTTAAGTAATAGTGTGATTTTATGGCTAGGATGGATATTGACACATATTTTATGAGTATTGCAGAATTAGTGAAAAAACGGTCTACGTGCATAAAACAGCATGTCGGGGCAGTATTAGTTAAGGAAGGGTACATTATATCTACAGGTTACAACGGAGCCCCTAGAGGCCTCCCTCACTGCTCAGAAGAAACATGCCTAAGGCAGACCCTTGGCTCTCTTGAGAAATCTCACTTGTGCCGGGGGGTTCATGCAGAACAGAATACAATAATTCAAGCTGCAATACATGGTGTTTCAACTGAAAATTCCACAGTTTACTCGACCCATTTCCCCTGCATGTCGTGCACAAAAATTCTCATAAATGCAGGTGTAAAAGAAATAGTTTATGGGAGAGATTATGACCTTGACAATGAAATAAAAATGAGTATGATAAGGGATGCAGGTGTCAGGGTAAAAAAATTGCTCTTGACTGATTAGATGGAAACTACCTTAAGCGACATAAGAACAATTGATTATCCCGCGTTTTCTAACGAGAGGGCGTCAGCGCTGAAAGAGTCTCTTTTTGAAAAAGGCGTCGATAATATCTACTCTTTTGGTAGGGTTGAACTTGGATCCGATAGGGCGATAGGTAAAGGCAATACCTCGATTATTTTTTTGGGAAACTACAAAAACAAAAATGTATCAATCAAAATTGAAAGGTCTGATTCTGAAAGGAAAGGCTCTCTTAAGAAGGAAGCTTATTATTTGATTAAGGCGAATGAATATGGTGTTGGGCCAAAAATATATGGGTATGATGATAACTACATCATAATGGAATATATCGAAGGAGATCTATTAATTGAGGGAAAGTTCGATAGAGAGGATATATTTGATATCACAAGGCAGTGCAATGATCTCGATCAAGCTGGGATAAACCACAGACAGATTCAAGGCGGAAAGCATATTATCTGCGGAACAAAAAACGTCATAATTGATTTTGAAAAAGCCCATTTCTCAAATACTCCAAAAAATGTCACTTCTTTTTTATCGATGTGCTTCCTATCAGACTGCCTTGTTAGAGAGAGGATAAAGAAGATATTTGATTTTCAAGAAGATTTCGTTAAGACACTTTTAAAAGAGTATAAATCCAACTCAAATATAGTAGATCTTATCGGAAATATCCAATAAGACTTAAATATTTTAGATAATTAACATAATTGGTTGTGAGTTAATGGAGTTTGAAAAACCCTGGACAGAAAAGTACAGGCCTCAAAAGCTTGATGATATAGTTGGAAGAGATCCCATAATTAGAAGACTTAAATCTTATGTTGATAAGAAATCAATGCCACACTTGCTATTTGCTGGCCCGCCCGGGGTTGGAAAGACCACAGCAGCCATAGCCCTTGCAAAGGAGATTTTTGGTGATTATTGGAAGCAAAATTTCCAAGAGACGAATGCCTCAGACGAGAGAGGTATAAACGTTGTGAGAGAGAAAATTAAGGACTTTGCAAGAACTAAACCAATAGGTGGAGATTTCAAGATAATATTTTTAGATGAATCTGATGCCCTTACCTCGGATGCGCAGAATGCTTTGAGGAGAACTATGGAGGTCTATACTTCGACCTGCAGATTCATCCTTTCATGTAATTACTCCTCAAGAATTATTGACCCAATCCAGTCCAGATGTGCGGTATTCAGGTTCGGCCCATTGTCAACTGATGCTGTAAAGACCATGATTAGGAAGATAGCCAAAGAAGAAAAAATTGACCTTAAGGAAGACGGTCTTGATGCGATTGCCTATGTTTCTGAAGGGGACATGAGAAAGGCGATAAACGCCCTCCAGTCTTCATCAGGTATAGGGGATTCAATAACAGAAAGTTTAGTGTATCAAGTCTCTTCAAGGGCGAAACCTGAAGAGATAAAAAACATGATGAAAGTCGCTCTTTCTGGTGATTTCATTTCATCGAGAAAAATACTTCAGGAACTTCTTTTGGGGCAGGGATTGTCCGGTGAAGACATAATAATGCAGATGCACAGAGAAACATTCAATTTAGAAGTTTCTGACAAAGAAAAAGTTAGAATTGTTGATATGATAGGCGAGGCAGATTTCAGGCTTGTGCAGGGGGCAAATGAATTTATCCAGCTTGAATACCTTCTCGCCAGTCTTTCCACAGGATAACGATAATATGCTTGTTGAAAAATACTTTCCAAAAAATTTTTCTGAAATAAAAGGTCAACAGGCACTTGTAAAAGATATTCTAGCGTGGATAAATACCTGGGGAACAGAAAAGAAAGCGCTCCTGATCTATGGACCGCCTGGTAGTGGCAAGACCACGATGGTAAAGGTACTGTCAAAAGAGCTTGGATATGATCTAATAGAGCTAAATGCCAGCGATAAAAGAGACCAGACTGTATTGAACAGAATTGTTGGCAACGCCTCTACTTCAAAGACTCTTTTTGGTTACAAGAAAATAATTTTACTGGACGAGGCAGACAATATTCACGGAAAGGAAGATTTTGGAGGGTCAAAGGCTTTACTTGAGATAATAAAGAATACACAAAATCCAATCATTCTTACTGCAAACAGCTACTGGGAAGTATCTCAGGCGATAAGAGACAACTGTAAGCTTGTCCAGTTCAAAAGGCTCCAATCGAGGACTGTCTTTGCCAGATTGAAAGAGATAGCTGTCGCCGAGGGGATTCATGTAGAGGATGAAACCCTCATGAAGATAGCAGAACAGTCAGCTGGGGATATGCGTGCAGCAATTAATGATCTTGACTCCTTGGGCAATAAATTGGTGAAAGGCGATGAGAAGCTAGTTGGCTCTAGGGATACAGAGGCTTCAATATTCGAGGCCCTATCAAAACTTTACATGTCAAACTCAATTGATGTCAGAAAAGACTTTTTTGATGTTGATAAAAAACCGGATGAGCTTCTTCTTTGGATTGACGAAAACACTCCCAAGGCGTACAGAGGAAAAGACCTACTTCAAGCTATGAATCATCTTTCAAAGGCAGATATTTATCTGAAAAGGGCTTTCAATACTAGAAATTATTCCATGTGGAAGTATGCATCAGACCTCATGACTGGCGGAGTTTCTGTTGCCGGGGTAAGTGAATCAAGATACATCCCATTTTCCCCCCCAAAATATTTTCAGGTGTTAGGTTCCTCAAAAAAGAGAAGGGAGATGAACAAGATACTCCTTGAGAAGATTGGGAAAAAGTGCCATTGCTCCAGAAAAGTTGCGAGGTCTTATCTACCTATGATATCAGCATTGTTCCTTAATCCACGAAAAGGGGTCCTCATATCTAACTTTTTTGAATTTGACATGGAAGAAATAAAGTTTATCGATGAGAAAAATTATAGGAAAATTGAATTGGCAAGAGAAGAGCTTTTAAAGGAGCCAGAAAAAAAGGAGAAAATTGAGGCAGTTCCAATAAAAACTGACAAAAAGATAGAATCAAAGAAAGAAACTGCTCAAAAAGAAAAGGAACCCCCGAAAGAAGCAGAAAATCATAGAGAGGACAAGAAAAGGAATCAGCAAAAAACACTTTTTGACTTTTAGAGGAAGAGAATATGTCGGAACATTCTATATCGTCATCACTAGACAAGATACCAAAATCAGGTATCAGAAAACTATTTGACCTTGCACAGAGCATGGAAGGTATAATAAGTCTTGGGATAGGGGAGCCGGATTTTGATACACCGCCGCACATAATTGAAGCCGCTATTAAAGCCCTAAAAGAGGGAAAAACTTACTATTCCCCAAATTCTGGAATCTTAGAGTTGAGGCAGGCCATTTCTGAAAAGATGAAAAAACAAAATAACATTGATGTATCTGAGAATGAAATCATGGTCACCATCGGCGGGGGAGAAGCCTTATCACTTGCAATTCAGTCGTCAATTAAGACTGGAGACGGGGTCATTGTTCCATCGCCTGCATTTGTTGCCTATGTTCCGACAGTCATGCTTTCTGGAGGAATCCCGATAGAAGTTGAATGCAAGGAAGATGAAAGCTTTATCTTAAATCCTGAACTTTTAGAAGAAAAAATAACTGAAAAGACGGAACTATTGATACTGAATTCTCCTTCAAATCCAACTGGCGCCGTCATGAAAAAGAGTGACTTGGAGAAGATTTCTGATATAATAATGGAATATAATCTAAGAGTAATATCTGATGAAGTTTATGAGAGTCTTATCTATGATGGCAAAAAACACGTAAGCATGGCATCTCTTAACGGTATGGAAGAGAATGTTATAACGGTTAACTCGTTTTCAAAAACTTATTCTATGACCGGGTGGAGGGTTGGATACCTGTCTTCAAAGGATGAAAGCCTATTTGACAGAATGCTAAAACTGCACATGTATGGGCCGGTATGCAATAATACATTTGCACAGTATGGTGCCTTGGAAGCCCTTAAAGGACCTCATCATTTTGTTGATAACATGCGAGATGAATTTAGAGATAGAAGAGACCTACTTTTGAAAAGAATTCAGGAAATGAACGGAGTGAGTGCAATCAAACCTGAAGGTGCATTCTATTTATTTATGAACATATCACAAACAAAAATGAAGTCAGAAGAGTTTTCTGAAAAACTGTTGAATCAAGAAAAGGTTGTCACAGTTCCTGGAGCTGCATTTGGCCCATACTCTGATGAATTTGTGAGACTTGCGTACCCTCTCAAAAAAGATAAGATAAATGAAGCGTGCGACAGGATGGAAAGGTTTCTTTCTAAGAATTAATCCTCTTCAATTTTGATAGATTTAATATTAAACTCCCTACCTGAGAGTATTGTGACATCATTTGAGCCACACTCGCAGGTCATTGCAAGTATGGGAAAATCTTTATCAGATTTAATATTAAACTCCTTATTGCACTTATTGCAGTGGACTCTCGGTTTTAGATATGTTATGTCGAGTTTGGCATCTTCTGCGATTGTTCCTTTTGAAATTACATCAAAACAGAAGGTAAGTTGCTCAGTATTAACTAGGAGGATCTCGCCCATCTCTAGCTTAATTGATTTTATTTTCTTGGCCTTTTCTTTTTCTGCTGCCGCCAATATAGTCTTTAACATGCCATCGGCAAGGGAAAGTTCATGCATAAATTCACCAATACACTTTTATATTCTGTCAAATGATTATTTAAAAGCTTAGGGGGATCATTTTGAAGGACTATATTATATGGCCATCTTATCTTGACAAAAATCTTTCAAAGAAAGACGGCAGAAAAATTCCAAAAAATTTGGCATTGGACCACCCAAAATTCGATGAGATCAAAAAAGCTCTAGAGGCTATCGGGATAAATCATGAGATTGAGAAGAACTCAAGGTACCCTAAAGAGCAGGGAAAAGATGACAGAAATCTTGGGAGATTTATAGTTGAAAAAAAGTTCTCCAAAAATGAGATACTTAGAAAAATATCAAAAGAGATAAGGAAAAACAGGGGCTGAACTTAAGATCTGTCCTGTAAAGTCTCAACTTCAGGTATGATCCTTTTACCTGCGGCAACTTTATCTATACTGTGGACGGTGCCGCCGAGCTTTTCTATCTCCTCTTTTAATAACTCATAATCAATTGAATCTCCTTGTATCGAAAGTTTCACTGTTTCAGTTTTTTGGTCTATCTCAACGACGGAGATATTGACACCTATAATCCCGGGGATTTCGGCTAACTTATTTGCAAAATCGGGGAGTATTGGTTTATGAGGTTTTAAAACGTCAAGAACTATAATCCTAATTGAACTCATAAATCTACCTAACTTATGCATTATATTAGGTTTTATAATAGTTTCGGTTTTTTAATTGGATTGTCTTTTAGGCATCTATTTTCTTTTCCTGAAAATCGGCCCATGGGATAACCTTATATTTTAATTTTTTTTAATTCAAAATACAGACTAATACGTTAATGGTGAAATAATTATGAAAAGACCTGTGGTTACTATTGACGGAAACGAAGCTGCCGCATATACAGCTTATCATGTTAATGAAGTCATATCAATATATCCTATAACTCCTTCTTCTACAATGGGGGAGTTATCCGATCAGTGGGCATCTGAAGGAGAGCCCAATATTTGGGGCACAGTTCCTAATGTGACTGAGATGCAAAGCGAAGGAGGGGCATCTGGTACTGTTCACGGTTCTTTACAGCGAGGTGCACTCACTACTACTTTTACCGCATCTCAAGGACTTCTTTTAATGATCCCCAACATGTACAAAATAGCAGGGGAGCTTACTTCTACTGTTTTTCATGTAAGTGCTAGGGCCCTTGCAACACATGCACTGTCAATTTTTGGTGACCATAGCGATGTAATGTCAGTGCGTTCAACTGGATTTGCACTTCTGGCATCAAACTCTGTTCAAGAAGTAATGGACCTCTCAATTATTGCTCAGGCTGCAACCTTGAAATCAAGAGTCCCGTTCTTACACTTCTTTGATGGATTTAGGACTTCTGCTGAAACTTCAAAAGTTGAACGTTTAACACTTTCAGATTTAAAGCAGATGATAGACGAGGATCTGGTAAGGGCTCATCGTGCAAGAGCCCTGTCACCTGATAATCCAATCATAAGAGGAACATCCCATAACCCGGATACATTTTTCCAAGCGAGGGAAACAATAAATCCTTATTATAATGCCTGCCCGGATTTGGTGCAGGAGGCCATGGACAAATTTGCAAAGATTGCTGGCAGGCAGTACAAACTCTTCCAGTATGAGGGCTCACCAGATGCTGAAAGAATTATTATTATTATGGGAAGCGGTGCCGAAACTGTAGAAGAAACTGTGAACTATCTTAATAAGAAAGGTGAAAAGGTAGGAGTCTTAAAGGTGCGACTTTTCAGACCATTTTCATTGAAACACTTTATTTCGTCACTGCCCTTATCTGTAAAAAGTATTGCAGTTCTTGATAGAACTAAAGAGCCAGGCGCCTTGGGAGAGCCTCTTTACCTTGATGTTACAACTGCCATATCTTCAGCATTCTCAGACGGCTTGCTAAAGATGGAGAAGATGCCAAAAATAGTTGGAGGTATTTACGGACTATCCTCAAAAGATTTTAAACCTTCAATGGCTAAGGCAGTATTTGATGAACTAAAAAAGAGCACGCCCAAGCACAGATTTACTGTCGGAATTAATGATGACGTAACACATCAAAGCTTAGATTACGATCCAAACTTTTTCGTTGAGCCAGAAAACAGGACAAGAGCTGTATTCTTTGGCCTAGGTGCTGATGGTACAGTCAGCGCGAACAAGAGTTCAATAAAAATAATAGGTGAAGAAACAGACAACTATGCCCAAGGTTTCTTTTATTATGATTCAAAGAAGGCAGGATCGCTTACAATTTCATATTTGCGATTTGGACCGGATCCAATAAGATCTCCTTACCTAATTGATAGGGCAAACTTTGTGGCATGCCATCAATGTTCATTTTTAGATAAATATGACATGCTAAGTGTTGCTGAAAAGAATTCGATATTCCTCTTGAATAGCCCATATCCGAAGGAAGAGGTGTGGGATCAGCTCCCTAGAAATGTCCAGCAGGAGATAATAGATAAAAAAATTAAATTTTATACAATTGATGCTTATGATATAGCAAGAGAGATAGGGCTTGGAGTTAGAATAAATACAATTATGCAGACATGTTTCTTTGCCTTGAGTAATGTGGTCCCAAAAGAAGATGCAATTGCATCAATTAAAAAGTTCACAGCGAAAACATACGGCCGAAAGGGAGAGAAGATATTAAAGATGAACTATGAAGCGATTGATAAGGCCATTGACAATCTCCATGAAGTTAAGGTACCTGAAAAGGCCACAAGCACCTTTGATTTAAAATCCTCGATGCCAGAAGAAGCCCCTGATTATGTCAAAAATGCTATATCCAAGATGATTATAGGTAAGGGAAACGATCTCCCTGTAAGCGTATTTCCTCATGATGGCACATATCCAACTGGAACAACTAAGTGGGAAAAAAGAAATATATCACTTGATATCCCAGTATGGGACCCTGTTACATGTATACAATGTGGTAAATGTGCCTTTGTCTGCCCACATGCAGTTATCAGGGCTAAAGTTTATCAAAAAGATTCATTAAAGGGTGCGCCGGATTCCTTTAAACACGTTGAGGCAAAGTTTTCGCAATTTAAAGATTATATGTATACTGTTCAGGCATCACCAGAAGACTGTACCGGATGTAAACTCTGCTATGAAACATGCCCCGCAAAAAACAAACAGGATCCAAAATTAAAGGCCATAAATATGGAGTTTAAGGATCCTATACTCGATAGGGAAAAAGGAAACTGGAATTTCTTTGAATCTATTCCCTATGTTGATCGTGAGAAATTAAATGTTACAACTGTAAAGGATATTCAGCTTTTAGAGCCTCTGTTTGAATTTTCAGGCGCTTGCTCAGGCTGCGGCCAAACTCCTTACGTGAAGTTAATGACCCAATTGTTTGGAGATAGAGCGGTAATAGCCAATGCTACAGGATGCTCATCAATTTATGGAGGAAATCTCCCAACTACACCATACACCAAAAATAAGGATGGGCGTGGCCCAACATGGTCAAACTCTCTTTTCGAAGATACTGCAGAGTTCGGGCTTGGTATGAGATTGGCCCTAGACAAACAAAAGCAATATGCAATGGAGTTAGTTGAAAAACTTACCGATGATTTAGGAAAGGATCTTGTATATGAACTAAAAAACACAAATCAAGATACCGAGGCAGGGATAAACAAGCAACGAGAAATGGTAAAGCTGTTGAAGGCCAAACTTAAATCCATACAAAAACCAGAAGCAAAGAATTTATTGAGTTTAGCTGATTCTTTAGCTAAAAAAAGCGTGTGGATTTTAGGAGGGGACGGCTGGGCCTATGATATAGGGTATGGTGGCCTTGACCATGTTCTTGCCCTGGGAAAGAATGTCAACATCCTTGTTCTTGACACTGAAGTCTACTCAAATACTGGGGGCCAGATGTCAAAAGCAACACCCCTTGGTGCAGTGGCAAAATTTGCCATGGGAGGAAAACCTACACCAAAGAAAGACCTTGCCATGATGGCGATGGCCTATGGAAATGTATACGTGGCAAGAGTTGCTTTCGGCGCAAATAATGCCCAAACAGTTAAGGCTTTTTTGGAAGCAGAAGCATACGAAGGCACATCGATTATTATCGCTTATGCACACTGTATCAATCAGGGATATGATCTTATCCACGGCCCCGAGCAGCAGAAGGCTGCTGTTCAGTCTGGTTACTGGCCACTGATGAGATATAATCCAGATTTGGAGAAGGAAGGTAAAAATCCGCTTCAGTTAGATTCAGGCAAGCCTTCAATAACTCTTGATAAATATATCTACAATGAAACTAGATACAAGATATTACTAAGGAGCAAGCCTGAAGTGGCAAAGAAACTCCTAGACGAGTCTCAGAAACAAGTTATAAAAAGGTGGAACTTCTATAAATATTGGTCAGAAATGCCAATATCAAAAGAGGAAGAGAAATGATTAATCTTTCAACAAGCTATATGGGTCTTAATTTAAAGAATCCCATAGTTGCTTCACCTTCATACCTATGGGAAAATCCAAATAATATTAAAAAAGCTGAGAAGTCAGGCGCTGCTGCTGTAGTTTTGCACTCTTTATTTGAAGAGCAGCTTGAAATTGAACAGATGGAGCTGAATAGATTTCTACTTCAGGGTACAGAAAGTTATGCAGAAGCCTTGACATATTTTCCAGAGATAAAGGAATTCAAGTTTGCCCCGGATGAGTATATCGAACTTGTAAAGGAAGTTAAGGCCAATTCAGAAATCCCAATTATCGGAAGCTTAAACGGTGTTTCAGATGGCGGATGGATAAAATATGCACAAAAGATTGAACAGGCCGGAGCAGATGGACTGGAGCTAAACATTTACTACATCCCAACTGATATCTCAACAAAATCTGAAAAAATTGAAGAAAACTATTATAATCTTGTTAAGAGCGTCAAACAAAAGATTAGGATCCCTTTGGCAGTTAAGCTCTGCCCTTATTTCACTTCAACACCCAACGTATTAAAAAATTTAGAAAAAGCAGGTGCTGATGCTTTTGTCATATTCAATAGATTCTACCAGCCAGATATTGACATTGAGAATCTTGAAATAACTCCAAACCTTGTTTTGAGCAATAGCGATGAACTAAGACTAAGGCTAAGATGGGCCGCGATAATGTATGGAAAGATAAAGCCGGATATTGCAATCACAGGCGGTGTTCACACCGGATCAGATGTCATAAAATCAATTATGGCTGGAGCAAATGTTTCTATGATGACATCAGCGTTGATAAAAAACGGCGTTGGCCATATTGAAAAAGTCTTGACCGAAGTTACAGAGTGGCTTTCTAAAAATGACTATGAATCAATAAAATCGATACAAGGACTCATGTCTCAGGAGAAAGTTTTAGAGCCTTCGGCATATGAGCGAGCAAACTACATGAAAACCTTGGGGTCTTACAAGTAATCAGTAAACTGATTTTGTTTTTAATTTTTTTTCTGCTATTGAAAATATCATATCTAAAGATAGGGCTATAAGGATTGCAGGTATTGCACCGCTCAATGTTTTATTAATATTGAAACTGGATAATCCTTCGAAAATTATCCTCCCCAGCCCTCCGCTCCCAATAATTGCTGTTAAGACTGCTATGCCGTTGGCAATTATGGCAGAGAATTTTAATCCCGCAAATATAGCAGGATATGCTAGAGGAAGTCTCACATATCTTACTATCTGGAGGTCTGTTAATCCCATGCCTTTACCTGTATCTATAAGTGCTGTATCAGTTTTTGCTAGACCTACATACATATTCTTTACAATAGGCACAATTGAACCCAAGACTATAGCAACTATCCCAGGTACAAATCCTATCCCGGCTAAAGGAACTATTATTGCAACGAGTGCGAAACTTGGTATACTCTGGGCCATGTTTATTGTAGTTAAGACAACATAAGAAACACGTTTATAAAAAACAGAAAAGATGGCAAGAGGTGTTGCAAGACATATCCCTATAGCTAATGACGTAAAGACCAAAGTAAGGTGTTGTAGAATAGCATCGAAAAGAGGGGATAAAGCTACCAAGGATTGAACCTCCGGGCTAATCTATTTTCTATTATCCATGCTATAAAGTCAAAAAAAACTCCAAGCGTCCCGACCCATAGGGCAGCGACTATTATGGTGGGGATATCATATCTATAGATTCCCGCTTGTAGAGGAACTCCAAGGCCCCCTGCTGCAATTAGACCACCTAAAGTAGCAATGCCCATTATATATACAACTGCTACCCTAATCCCACTGCTTATCAAGGGCAACGCCATCGGGAGTCGTATCTTTAATAGGATCTCATTTTTTGTAAGGCCAATTGCCTTCGCAATTTCAATATATTCATTGCTAACATGGGCAAGTCCTGTATAGGAATTTCTCATAATCGGGAGTATCGAATATAATACACATGCTGCTATCGTAGGTTTCTCCCCTAGCCCCAGAATAGGCAAGAGAAAAATGAATAAAGCCAACTCAGGTATCATCTCTATGACATTTAACACATTTAACCAGAGATTAGCAAGTTTAGGATTACTATAAACTAAAATAGCCAATGCCACACCTATTACTATCGAGATAATCAAAGCAATAGAGAACATGTAAAGGTGCTGGATAGTCCTCAAAGTAATTTGATGGATTGTCCAGACTGATATGATGGTATCTATTAAAGTCAACAATAGCCCCCTAAATCAAGTTCATTAAAACTGAGTTTATTCTTACAATCCCCAATACCTTATTGTGATCCATAATAGCTGCTATTGATTCTTTTGATGATTTTAAAAGCAGTATTATTGATGAAAGAGTATCGTTAGGTGCAAATACGCTCAATTTATTTCCCAAGTCCATTATAGACCTCTCCTTATCTTTCTCATTCAATAAATCGATTAATGATATTTGGGCTATATCTGAATTTGATTTTTTTATTATACATGAGTCTATTTTGCCTGTGACCATCTTATCAATCGCTTCTTTGCAGGATATATCTGATTCTATAAGACAACCTTTATCAAGCGATATCATTACATCTTTTGCCTGAAGAAATTTGATAGCTTTGAATTTATTTTCAGTCCCAATTATCTTTGAGACTATTTCATTTGCAGGTTCAAATAATAATTCAAGGCGTCCCAATCTGGAGCATTTTCCCCTCATGCATTACCCCAATCCTATCGGCTAAAATGAAACTTTCTTCTATATCATGAGTAACAAAAACAATTGTTTTGTCTAATTTTCTTTTTATTGAAAGAAATTCATTTTGAAGTTGCATCCTTAGGAGTGGATCGAGCGCACCAAAGGGCTCGTCCATGAGCAACAATGGTGGATCCATAACAAGAGCCCTTGCAAGTCCGACCCTTTGTTGTTGGCCCCCGCTTAATTGATTTGGATAACGAGTTCTGAATAGTTGAGGAGGTAGTGCAACAAGCGTTAGAAGTTCGTCAATCTTATTTAAAATATTCTCTTCATTCCATTTTTCTAGACGAGGGATTAGGCCAATATTCTCTTTAACCATCATATGTGGGAAGAGACCAATCTGCTGTATAACATATCCTATTTTTCTTCTAAGTTTAACAGAGTCCATTGTTTTAGTATCGTTACCATTGAGATAAACTGCCCCTTCATCGGGATCGATGAGCCTATTAATTAACTTCAAAGTTGTGGTCTTTCCAGAGCCACTGGAACCCAATATTACAAATAGTTCTCCCTTGCATATTTCAAACGAAAGATCATTTATTACTCTTGAGTCTTTGTATATTTTTGTCACATGTTCAAATCTTAAGGATTCTAAGCACTCGCTTGATAGAAATTTATTCGTTCTACCCTCTCCAATAAAAAAATAAATTATTAATTTTTAATCAGCCCTTGTGAGATTAAAAAGGCTCTAGCGATATCCCTTGATTCCTTCTTCTCAATGTCATACTGGTAGTTCATGTCAGCCATAGCTTTGTCATCAATCTTTCCTTCAAGTTTTTTTAGAACTCCAACTACGGCCTCATCTTTAGCGAATGAGCTAGTTGTTATAATAATTGCATCGTATGGTAAAAGCCCGCCTTTGTCATCCTCTAATACGACTAGATCAAATAGCTCTCCCCTCTTGTCAGTTGTGTAACCGGTGATAACATCGACTAGTTTATTTTTTATGGCCTCGTATACGAGTGTTGGCTCCATTGATTTTACATCTTTAAATTTGAATCCGTACGCCTTTTCAAATGTTGGAAGCCCGTCTGGGGCAGTTGGATATTCTATGTCGGTTCCAAGTACCATTGACGGTGCATATGGCGCAAGCTCGCTAACTTTTGTAAGATTTTTCTCTTCGGCCCAGCTCCTTGGAACAGAGATTGCATAGTTGTTCTTAAATCCAAGTTTAGTAACGACTGTTATTCCTTCCTTTTCTCTTAATCCCTTTTCCACTTCATTGTAAACTATGTTGGGGCCCCAGTTATCTAGTGCAGGTAGTTTTAGGATAGTATTATAAAAAGCTCCGGTATATCCAACAAATACATTAATCTGCTCACGCTTTAAGGCTTCATAATTGATAAGTGTGCCACCAAGCCCTTCTTTGACTTCAGTTTTGTACCCGGCATCTTCCAATAACAAGGATATCATATGCCCAAGAATGTATTCCTCATTGTAAGGCATTGTGCCTATTACAATTTTTTTCTCAGTACCTTGACCTATGCATCCAGAGGCTGCAACAATCAAGACAAATATTAATAATGCGGAGAGAAATAATTTATTTTTCATTTTTATCACAATTGTTATTAGTAGGCTATACTTAAATGTTTTACCCAAATGACTGCATGATTGCATAAAGAGTCTAAAGATTTATTTTTCTAAGAATAGTTCAAACATCTGCTCAGTTACTGTTTTCCCCCATTGATTATCCTGATGTTCTTTGCACAACTTGAAGCCGTATTTTTCATAAAGGTGCTTTGCAGCATCAAGCCCAGCAAATGTCCAAAGGTATACCCTTCCATGCTCTTTTTCTTTACAGAAAGTAATTGCTTTCTCCATCAATAGGTTGCCTATACCTGTACCTTGAAACTTGGGATTGAGTATGAACCACCTTAATCTCGCCCCTTCACTATCTGGATTATTCCCGTCAATTATTATTGATCCGACAATTTGATCATTTTCCTGTGCAATCCATATTCCATCGCTATTTTTATCAAATCGATTTAAGAATTCAGATAGTTCAGTTGCAACTTTTGATTCAAAGTAAAGGCCAAACCCCCAATTTTTAGAATAGTAGTTTGCATGGAGTTCAGTTATTTTTCCAATAACTCCAGGAAAATAACTATCCAATATCTTAATCATTGCATCACTTTGTAGATAATTAATGTATTTATTAACAATTTTTTAATTTAAATATTTTCGGTGTTATATGAATAAAACAAAACATTATTATACCATAAACCTAAATTAAAGATTATAAATTAATAATTGAATTTTTATGAATAATTCAAGGTGAAAAAATGAAAAAATACGATGTTTTAGTTATTGGCTCAGGTGCTGGCATGGGCGTGGCAAGCGACGCTCTTTCAAATGGATATAAAGTGGCGGTTGTAGACAAGGGGCCTCTTGGTGGAACATGTTTAAATTTAGGATGTATACCTTCAAAATTACTGATTTTTCCCTCGGATAGAGTAGCAGAAATAGAAAACTCAAAAAAACTTGGTGTGGAAGCGAATATAACTAAAATTCGTTTTAGAGAAATAATGGAAAGAATGAGGTCTTCTATTGCAGAAGATAGAGAACAGATGAGGAAAGGGATAAAACAGGCAAAAAAACTTGATTTTTATGAGGATACTGGACATTTTGTAGAAGACTACACAGTTTCAGTAAATGGGAAAAAGATATCTGGAGAAAAGATTTTCATTGCTGCTGGCGCACGACCTCTTATCCCAAATGTAAATGGTCTAGACGAAATAGAATATCTGACAAATGAAAGTATTCTAGAGTTAAATGAACTTCCAAAGAGCGTAGTAATTTTAGGCGGCGGTTACATTGCATGTGAATTCGGCCATTTTCTAGCGGGTATGGGTAGTGAAGTAACGATAATTCAGAGAAATGTGAGGCTTGTTGCAAATGAGGAGCCTGAAGTCTCAGAGCTACTCTTGAAAGAAATGTCAAAGAGGATGAAGATATACACAAACACGGAAGTTATTGAAGCTACAAGAAAAGGAGACCTATTCAAAATAATCGGGAAAGAAAGAAGTTCAGGAAATACTATCGAAGTGACAGCAGAAAAAGTTTTAGTTGCAGGAGGGAGGGTTCCTAACTCTGATTTGTTAAAAGTTCAGAACACGGGCGTTCAAACAGACTCCAGAGGATATATCAAAGTAAATGACTATTTAGAAACTTCAAAGGAGAACATCTGGGCCTTTGGAGATGTAATAGGAAAATACATGTTCAGGCATTCTGCTAATAAGGAAGCTGCATATGCTTGGCATAATAGCCTCCATGGAAAGAGGCTTCCCATGGATTACACTGCCATTCCACATGCTGTTTTTTCATATCCGGAGATTGCGTCTGTTGGTATGACTGAAAATGAGGCAAAAAAGAAACACAAAGTCCTTGTCGGCTATTCAAAGTACAATAACGTTGCGAAAGGGATTGCAATGTTAGAGGAAGAAGCATTTGCTAAAGCCATTGTTGACAAAGAGAGTAATAAAATTTTAGGATTTCACATAATTGGGCCTTACGCTTCAATCCTAATCCAGGAAGTAATCAATGTAATGGCTAACAATATGAACTTTAAGTCAATATTCAAAGGGATGCATATCCATCCTGCATTGCCTGAGCTGATCCCTTCAACTTTTGCAAATCTTAGGGAAAGAAAAGATTAGTTTTTGGGGTAAAACTCATAAAGGTAAAGATATTATATCCGATAGCCATGTATGGGTATTACAAATCTCCTCTAAACCCGCTCAGAATATCAAAAGACGGGATACACCTTCAAATAAAAAAGGATGGTAATAATCTTCACTATGAAAGAACTATCCTTAATGATTCTATAGAGAAAATACTTTTGACAAAGGACTGCGGCATTATAATAAATCCGATTGAAGCCCACAAAATTCGCAATCAAGTGACCCCATACTTATTGATAGAATTTGAAAAATCGGTCTTTGTTGAGCCGAAGGGAACAAACAATGTTTATATCACTTTTCCAGTTGATATAGGTGTTTTTATTTCTGGGCATAAAAATTATGACCTCTTGGATGTATTCACCCTTGCAAAACAAAAATATACCTTGTATGGGGACCCAAGAAGTGGAGTTATATGCAAATACCATAAAAGCCCTGTTTTGACATCAATACCTACTGATTTGAACCCATTAGTTAATGGTGTAATAAAGCTAAAGCTGATTAATACTACAGATGCTTGGATGGAAATAACGAAGACTGTTTTTGATTCACATGAAATGAAAGTTTATTTTGACGAGAATCTCGTTTCAATTAAGGCCAATATGAAAGTATTAAATGAGAAAATTGCGGAAACTGAATTTGTTAATTCCGGTATTAAGAGGGGAATGAAGAAATCTCTTGAAATTTTCGAACCGGCAAAGATTACTGTTTCACAGAAGAAATTTACCATGGAGGAAGGTATTTGAATCTTGATGAAATTTCTGATACTTTGACAAAGGCCATTGGAGTTATCGAAGCTGACAGGATCTTCCCATATCTTTTGGCCTTTATTATACTTATTTTATCAATAATTTTAGCAAAGGGCCTTTCTGTATTCCTAAGAAGATCTCTAAGGGACAAGTTTGACAAAGACAGATTAGGCATCCTGCTTAAAGGAAGTTATTATGGAGTAATCATAATAGCTGTAATTCTAGCACTCCCCCTCTTAGGGATCAATACGTCGGGCCTTCTAGTTGCAGGAGGAGTCACAGGTATAGTTATAGGTTTTGCAAGTCAGAGTATAGTTGGAAATCTCATATCTGGATTATTTATAATGGCTGAGAGGCCAATTAAGATAGGGAGTCAAGTTGAAATAGATAATGTAAGGGGTTTTGTTGAAGACATAGGTGTTATGTCAACTATACTAAGGAACTATGACGGCCTATTTATCAGGATACCAAATGAGAAGGTATTCACAAATAATATAATAAATATAAGCGCTAACATCGCCAGAAGGATTGAGTATACAATTGGAATAAGATATACTGATGACGCTGAAAAAGCAATAAAAATAATAGGGGATTTGATTGAGGAGCATCCCTTCGTTTTAAAGAAACCTACCCCAGATGTTTATGTTAATAACCTAGGGGAAAATGCTGTTGAACTTATAGTAAAAGCTTGGGCGCCTGCGTCTCAGTGGTATACGACAAAAAAGGAGCTTTTGTGGAAGATCAAGACAAACCTTGAAAAAGAGGGTATTCACGTTCCGTTTCCACAGAGGGTCGTTTGGTTTGCAAATCAGAAGTCTGACACTAACAAATTAAATTAAACTACTTATTTTAATTATTTGACAAAATATTTAGAGTTGTTAGAAAATCTTTTAAAAGAATAGCTACTAATAAGTATGGTGATAAAATGGTTTTTTGCGGAAAATGTGGAAAAGACAATCCAATCAGCGCAAAGTTTTGCGAAAACTGTGGAGCAACTCTAGATGAAGCCCCAGTAAAACAACAAACTACATACGCTTCTGGAAACTGGCTTTCACATGAGCATGCAGGATTTTTGCCAAGATTTGTAGCATGGATTATTGATACTATAATATTCGGAGTCATTGCATGGATACTAAGCCTTGTAGGACTGGGAACTAATTATGGGTATGGTTCTGGTATGGGCTACGAAAGTGGCTTCAATCTAGGCGGTATTGGAACAGTCATAACTGTATTGATATCTCTAGCATACTACGTATATTTAGATGGTATGCAGGGTGCAACAATAGGTAAAAAAGTGATGAAGCTTAAAGTAATTGGTACCAACGGTGCAATGCCAATAGGTCCAGGCCCTGGAGTTATAAGGTGGTTAATAAAGATTATACCTCTATTAAACTTAGTGGCTTATATATGGATTCTATTTGATTCTGAAAAACAAGGACTCCATGATAAGATTGCCAATACCTTTGTTGTAAAAGAATAATCTTATTTATTTTCTTTTTTTATAAGAAATCTATTTAAGCCTGATATATTCTTAATTTTCATGGTATACTGCCCTAGATGTGGTAGCGAGAATCCAGAAGGCATCCTATATTGTAAAGAATGCAACGGATTTATTGGTGACGATGAAGAGAAAAAAAGAATGGATGGAAATATCTACTCATCAACTAAGAATTATCCATTTACGTTTTCATATACATATAACGAATCTTCTTCACGTGCAGAGTTATTTATAAGAATTGTATATGTCTTTGTTCTAGGCATAATTATCGAAGCTTGGGGAATTGTCGCAGGTCTTGCCCAAATATTTCAGTTTTTTTATGTCCTAGTCTACGCAAAAAAACATCCGGGGGCGTTTGATTTTATGGCTGGATTTTTAAGATTCTACTTCAATGTGAGTGCTTATAGCTACCTTCTGACAGATGAAAGACCTCCCATAACTAGTGAAGACACGGATTATCCATGCAAGATTACATCCTCCTTTGAGCAGGACTCAAAAAGATTGGAACTTCTAATAAGAATCTTCTACGGATTTGTCCTATCTCTAATTGCATCTGTATGGGGAATGGTAGCCTATCTCCTAGTATTCTTAGAGTGGTTTTATATGTTGTTTACAACAAAGAAAAACTTTGGCCTGTGGGAATTTTCAGTAAGATTTATTAACTTCTATATGAGAGTTAGCGCATATATTTCAATATTAACAGATGAAAGACCCCCATTAACAGGTGACTAAATGGATCCGATAACACTGCTTGCAATTGCGTTTGCCCCAGGTTTGCTGTGGGTGTGGTTCTTCTATAAGAAGGACAAGTTTGAACCTGAACCAAAAAAAATAATAATAGTAACTTTTATTCTTGGAATAGTTTCAACAATACCTGCAGGCATACTAAACACGTTACTGCTGCCATTTTCTATTGATCAAGCAGGGATTCTTTTGCTCTTCTTTGCGGCTTTTTTTGTAATAGGGCCAGTAGAGGAAATATCAAAATACTTAGCCATGAGGATCTATGCATTAAAGTCAAAAGAATTTGATGAGCCTGTTGATGCGATGATTTATTCTGTTACGGCCGCTTTGGGATTTGCAACTTTTGAAAATTTTTTATACATATCCCAGTTTGGCCCTTCACTTATACTTATGAGGGCGATAACAGGCTGCCTTGGTCATGCAGGATTTTCAGGTATAGTTGGATATTATGTGGGAAAGGCAAAGTTTACTTCGCCTAAAAATAATAATGTTGTCTTTAAAGGTCTTGCAATAGCGGCATTCTCACATGGGCTTTTCAATTTTGTTCTATTCACACAGACAGTACTTGCGCTCTTATTCGTGCCACTCTTAATTGTTCTAGTATATTTCTTAACAAAAAGATTGGGCGAGATGTCCTCTGCATCACCGTTTAAGCCTTCTGAGAAATATAATTTCAAGTGCCCTAAATGCAAAAAAAATGTGCTGTCTTCCTCAAACTTCTGCGCAGAATGCGGCTATAAGTTCAATAGGTAACTATTTATACCAAAATATACTCTATTGTTTACCCTTATAGCGAGGGGTTCATGAGAGGAAATCTTTCTTCTATGAGTGAAACAGCAAATATAAGGGTAATACCCTGTCAACGGTCACCCGGTGATGTGGCATATCGCTTAGATGATTCGGGGGTTACAATGATGGGGATCAGCCCACCACGAGAGTTACCGAAGGAAGAGAGGATATCCAAACGATGAGCTTCGGAGTTAGTTAGGTGGGCGACAAACAAATTATTTTAAAAAAATCATTATAAAAATAAGAGAAAAGAATTTATCTTCTGTGGGATTTCTGGCGGTAACTTGTAAGATCTTCATTTGGGCGCGGGGCATAATCTCTTAGAATATTAGAAATCTCTCCATCTGTTACGCCGACATTTTTTGATAGCTGGACCATATTATTTCTGATCTCAAATAATTTTTCTCTTGCCATATCTATCCTATCTAATGAAGGGTGGTCCCTTAAATATTCAAATTCTCGCGAAAGACCAGCTATGTCTACAGAAATTGATGTGATAAGATCCTTATACGGATAATCGCCTTTTGCTTGAAGTTCCTTAGCCAAATCCTTTGCCCTGTAAAGCTGATATATGGCGGTAATTATCTGCAGTTTTTCTAGATATTTTCCTCCAGGATACCCAACTTCGTAGAGTGCTGTTCTGATAGTCTTTAGGATCTCAAGTTCCGTCTGATTCTTGAATTTTGCATAAGTTCCATCGAACATTGCCATATACTCACCACCTGTTATGGGAATTGATGAGAAGATATAGTTAATCATTTTAGTTAATAATGATAAACAATAAAGGTAACATTTAACTAAATAATTTCTAATTAAAAATACTAAGATATAAAGGATTTAGAAAAAACAATTGGGATAATTAGAATAATTGCTAGAATGCGTATCGATCTTTATACCCAATAACTCTGCTCTGGGAGTGTTTTGGGAAAAAATCGTATGGATAAAGGCCTCTTTGCCTCATCAAGTCTTTAATCTCAGATTCATAATCACTTTTTTTAATCAAATCAGTAGGTCCTTCCTCTATGAAGAATAGTGCATGACATATTGGTTTTAGTATTCTGTAGCTTATCCCCATAAGAGGTGCTACATAGGCTACATCATACTTATCTTCAATGCGCCTCATATCAGAAAGCTCTAACCTAGGACTTCTGTCATCTCTTCTGGTTCCATCCGCTATCATGTCGACAGTTACATCTTCTAAAAAAGACTCTATAACCCATTTATGAAGGAAAGTAATGCCATCATTTGCAAATCCATCCTTTTCAATTCGATCGACGGCCTTTTCTAGTAATTCCTTATCAATTTCATAAAGTTTAAAAGGAAATTCAAGTGCCTTTGCAGTTTCTTCAGCATATTTCCAGTTGGAGTTTATGCCAAATGTTATCGTGTAATTTGTAATTTCACAAGGAAGTATTTTTTTTAGAAAAATATTGGTAAGGGAGGAATCCTTCCCCCCGGAAAATAATACAGCCGTTTCCATAACGACTAGATCCTTCGAATCTTAAACTCCTTCTTATTGCTCATAAGAGCTCTTTCGAGGATCTGCTTTAGCATTGCATCGTCAACTTGCTTTGTGATTTTTCCTTGCTGGTAAAGCTGAATTAGTAGAAGCTCTATCTGTTCGCCTTCTTCTTTTCTCGCCATCTTCACCCTAGTAAGTCTCTCTCTGGCTTCAGAGGAGAGAAGGGCGCGCAATATTTGCTGTTTCTGTAACTCAAATTCAACCTTCTGCTGTCTAGCCTGTTCATCAGCTAACGCTTGCTGTTGAAGTTCTTCTAACTTCTTCCTCTTTATGGCTTCAGCATCATCCGGCAAAAAATCACTTTATTAATATTTATTAAGCTCAGGTATATCTACAGCTATCTGTGTCTTAATCTCGGAAGCCTTTTTGTCAAGAAGAGACATTCCCTGTGATGAGATTATCCTTCCCTTCTCAGCTTTTGTTATGTATCCGCCTTTTTCAAGCTGTGCAAAGATCTTTCTGATAATTGCCCCAGATGATTTTCTAAACTTTTCAGGCTTTACGCCTCTGTTCTTTTTGCCGCCGTAGTCGACTCTCAATGTCTCAACACCGACTGGCCCGTAAACATATACCTTTCTCATTATAGATGCCGCTCTTATATACCACCAGTCATTCTGGTCTGGAGCTTTCTCTCTTGATGATCCGGTCTTAGCAAAAGTTGCCCACTGGGGTGGTGCTAAATTCTTGTCGTTTTTCAACTCTTCCTTAACACCATCGATTAACATATCAGCAGGAACATCATATACTGTTGTAATAATACTCACCTCTCTTGGTATTAAAAAAGCATTATTGTTATGTTTTTAAAGCTTTTTGGTATAGGAAGGTAAATCTTTAAATTGGAAATTGAATTTCTATAATCAGTGCAAATTAAAAACTTACATTATCTCAAAGAATGGGCAGAACTTAATGCTATAGCTATAGTTTTAGGTATATTCGGGGCTCTAGGTGCCATCATCTTTGCTAAAATGATAGATTACAGCAAATACTTCTTTGAAACTATATTTCAAAGAGGATTCTTTGAAGCGTTAAGTATTATTTTCATACCTGCGATAGGCGGACTTATAGTTGGACCAACAATATACAAATATTGCAAGGAATCAAAAGGGCATGGCATCCCTGAAGTCATGTACGCTATAAATGCCAAAGGGAGCATTATCAGAAAAAGGGTCGCATTCTTTAAGACAATAGTTTCTGCAATAACTATTGGAAGCGGTGGGAGCGCAGGGAGAGAAGGCCCAATCGCACAAATTGGAGCCTCGATTGGTTCTGCGTTCGGCCAGTTCTTTAAATTTGATGAGAGGAAAACAAGAATACTTGTTGTGTGTGGGTTATCCTCTGGCCTCTCTGCTGCTTTTAATACCCCTCTAGGCGGTGCAATTTTTGGTTTTGAATTAATTCTTTCTAGCTTCTCACCTCTAAGCGTAATACCGATTGCACTTGCCTCGGTAATTTCAGTGAGTTTTTCTAGGGCGTTTTTAGGCCAAGAGGCGATGATACACGCCATACCTTTTGCATTCAATCCATCAGAAGTGCCATTTTACATGTTGCTTGGAGTTGTAACCGGAGTTGCCTCATACGTATTCATTAAAATATTCTATCTTATAGAAGACAGCTTTGAAAAGGCTAAAATTCCATTTTACTATAAACCGGCCATTGGTGGACTTTTAACAGGTTTGATTGGTTTCTCGTTTGTTCAGTATGGGGTGTTAGGTGGTGGCTTTGAAGGGATAAATGCGGCACTTTCTGGGAGAATCGGACTATCGCTATTACTACTTCTTTTTATAGCAAAGATGCTTGCAACTTCATTCACCTTGGGCTCAGGTGCTTCAGGCGGATTATTTTCACCTTCTCTATACTTAGGGTCAATGATTGGAGGTGCGATGGGGCTAATCTTTGTTCATATTGCACCAAACACAGTAAGCTATCCTGAAGCTTATGCACTTATCGGGATGGGTGCATTTTTTGCAAGCGTTGCAAAGGTCCCCTTGACATGCATAGTCATGATTCCAGAGATGACCTCGGACTATTCAATCATACCTGCTATAATGCTTTCAGTAATGGTGAGCTATGGAGTGTCAATAATTTTCTTGGGAAGATCCTCAATCGACAGTATAAAGCTTGATAGAAAGCTATCAACGGTGAAGTCCTTTTCCAAGGACTTAAACGACGTCCGGGCCAGTGATATAATGTCTAAAGAAATAATTTCGATGGAACCGGACATGCCCCTAAAGAAGTTTTGGGACTATGTCAAGAAATACAAAAAACTAGGATTCCCAGTGATAAAAGATGGGGAGCTACTAGGCGTCATATCCAATAACAAAGTCAAAAATATAGATAGTAAAAAGATACCTTTTCTAAAAATCATGGACGTGATGTCCCCTCCGTACTCTGTATTTCCCTATGACACTGTGCCAAAGATATTGAGTATAATGGACGAAAGAAAATGTGGGAGAGTTCTAGTGCTAGATCCAGTATCAAAACAAATTTATGGTATTATCACAAAATCTGACCTCTTAAAAGCCTACAGAATCGCAAAGGATATAGGAGACGATGAAGATAAATTCAAAATCTCCGATGGATTTGAAAGGGAGGTATCAACTGTTTCTCACAAAATTTATCACATGATTAAATGGCCAAAAATAAAAAAACTATTTAAACTATAGTGCTTCTTTGGCGTCATGAAAGCTAACGATATCTCTTTAGGAATAATATTTATTTCCTTTATTGTCGGTGCATTTGTTTATCCTCATGCACCGGATATGATGCCCACTCACTGGAATGCCCAGGGAGAAATTGACGGTTATATGGACAAATTTTGGGGGCTGTTTTTATTGCCTACGTTATCCTTTGGTCTATTTGCCCTCTTTGTCTTTATCCCAAAGCTTGAACCAAGGAAAAAAAATATAGAGGATTTTAAGGATTATTATCAGGGGATAATTTTAGTAACAATAGGATTTCTTTTTTATATATACGTTCTATCAATACTATCGGCATTTGGGTACAGGTTTAATATGGTCCAGATGATGGCGCCGGCCTTTGCAGCCATATTTTTTTATATGGGTGTTGCTTTGGAAAAAATAAAGAGCAACTTCTTTATCGGAATCAGGACCCCATGGACAATTAGCGATGAAGAAGTATGGGAAAAGACCCACAAGCTCGGCGGAAAGCTTTTCAGAGCATCAGGAATCATAGCCCTTTTTGGAGCATTCTTCGAAGAAATTGCATTTATCGTGATTATAGCTCCAATCTTAGCTGTGTCCGTCTTTGCTGTTGTATACTCATATGTTGAATACAAAAAGATCCATAAAGGTGAATAATTGGATTTTTTAGAACTTTGTGAAAAAAGATACAGCTGCAGAAAATATCTTGAAAAAGGTGTTGAAAGGGAGAAGATTGAAAGGTGCCTTGAAGCTTCAAGACTCGCACCTTCTGCAGTAAATGCCCAGCCGTGGAGCTTCATAGTTATAGATGATCCAGAATTAAAAGAGAGTGTTGCAAAAGAGACTTTTGATAAAGTGGCGTCATTTAATAAATTCTCACTCGCAGCCCCGGTGCTTGTTGCTTTAGTAAACGAGAACCCCTTAATGACAAGCTTTCTTGGAAGATTTTCCCAAGGTAGGGACTATACCCTTATGGATGCAGGGATTGTGGCCTCGCACTTCTGCCTTAAGGCAACAGAAGAAGGCATTGGAACGTGTATCCTTGGCTATTTTAACGAAAATAACGTTAAGAAGATTCTTAATATCCCAAGAAACAAGTCAGTTTCACTTATTATTGCTGTTGGTTATCCTGCCGATTCTCCTCGAAAGAAGAATAGAAAACCTATAGAAAAAATAAGAAAATATAATATCTAAAAATTATGAATCATTAACAAAATCCGTTTCTATTTTAGGGGCAGTCTTGTTGTTCCTGATTATGTTAGCCACCCAAGACTCCATGAAACTGTGCAATCTATCATATAGTTGAGAGGCTATTTCAAAATCAAGTGCTATGATCTTTTCATAGTCTTCTCTTGCTCTCTCCTTAGATCCTCTCTCAAAAAAGATATTGCCCCTCTGGAAATAGGCGTCCTTAAACTCCGGGTCAATCTCTATGGCCTTGGTAAAGTCATTGATTGCATCTTCATACTTGCTTTCTTTGACATACGCCTGACCTCTTTGGTAGTGGGCTTCTGCAAAATCTTCCTTTAATTCAATTGCCTTTGTAAAGTTAGTAATAGCTTTTGAATATTCCCCACTTCTGAACAATGAAAGTCCGGATATAAAAAACTTCTGTGATGCCTTGTGGTGGTAATGAGAATCTTCTTTTGAAGACTCTTTCGAATATATGCTGTCAATTTGTTCATTTTTTATTTTAAATCCGCATTTAAAACAGTAGTTAGATTCTTCCGGGAGTTTAGACCCGCACTTGAAACAGTTAGAAATGTCTTCCAAAATAACACCCCTAGTTATATGTGCGTTGGCTTATCTCAATGAGTATATAAGTATTTTGTATGAAAATATAACTATTTTACAAATTTACATTAAGAAATTATTAGCATATATGTTTGTATTGATTGAAGATAGTAAATTATATTAATTATATAAAAAATACTGGGAATTATATCAATAGAATGAATATTTGATATAAAATCTATCAAGTAAAATCGACAACTTTATAAACTAATTACATATATTATGTTTAGGGCCAGTAAAATGGCCAAATATATAAAGGAGTAATAAAAATGTATGGCGAAAACCGAGGCGGCTACAACAGACCACCTCGTGAAATGCACAAAGTAACATGTGCAGCTTGTGGACAGGAAACCGAAGTACCATTTAAACCAGATGGCACAAGACCTGTTTACTGTAGGGATTGCTACCAAAAGAAGAATCCAAGAAGATATTAAGTAGTAGAGTTTTTTTGTAAAAGGTTTGTTTCTAATCACTATAGGAAAAGTCCTTTTATTTTTTATATTTACAAATTCTTATTCTAGAGTTAAATTAATAGTGGCTTTATTCTGATTGAAAGCTTTTTAAACAGAATAATATTGTCTGAATCATAAACAAAAGACATATAAATAGATATTTAAAAGCCTAATAAACTCGCTATTATCGGAGGATTATCATGTCTAGAAACAAAGGACTCGGAAAAAAGAAGAGACTAGGTAAGGCCTTAAATCAAAACAGAAGAGTCCCTGTTTGGGTATGGGCCAAAACTAAACTAAAAATTAGATCACATCCAAAAAGAAGAAATTGGCGAAGAACTTCTCTTAAGAAGTAGAGGTGAGGATTTTGGATAATAATGAAGAGAGAATGTATGTAGTACCCTTAAGGAAAGTAAAAGAAGCCCCAAGACAACAGAGGGCTGCGAGAGCAACAAGAGCCTTGAGAGAGTTTGTTGTAAAGCATTCAAAATGCGAGAATGTGAAGATTGACAAAATCTTAAATGAAAAACTCTGGGAAAAAGGCATTGAGAGTTCTCCTTCAAAAATTAAGATTAAGATAGTAAAGGGCGAAGAAGGAGAAGAAGAAAAGAGAGACGTCGTTACTGCTTATCTTGCGGAGTAAAGTTAATGATAAGACAGTTGAAGATCAGCGGCAATCCGTTTATTGGTATATTCAGTTTTACTAATAACAATATTACTATCGTAAGAGAAGATATTGGAGCTCATGCCGAAACTCTAAAGGAAGCTCTTGGAACTGAATTAATATTAAGTACAATTGCAGCAACTGATCTAGCAGGCATTTATATTGCAGGTAACAATAACGGGATTATACTTCCTTATGTAATTGAGGATGAAGAGCTTCAATTAATAGAGGATGTGGGTATAAATAACTGCATCCTAAATACAAAGGAAACTGCTGTTGGAAACCTTATCCTTTCAAATGATAAAGGTGCGATAATCAGCCCCATGCTGACAAATGAGCAGAAACTGATTGAGGATGCACTCGGCGTTGAAACTACTGTAGCTTCAATAGGAAATCACAAATATGTGGGCAGTGTGGCAAGGACAAATAACACAGGTTGCCTTGTACACAAAGAAGCTAAGGAAGAAGACATTTCTCTTATAAAAGACCTGTTAAAGGTCGATGTAAGAATGTCGACTCTAAACAGAGGGGTATCCTATATTGGGGCTTGTATAATTGTAAATGACAAAGGGGCAGTTGTTGGTGAAACAACAACAGGTATCGAATTAAGTTATGTTGAAGATATAATGGGCGTATGAGGTGGACCTTATGATGAAAACCTATACAGTTGAAGGTATTATTAAATTAAAAAGTAGCACAAAACATTTTGTTAAAGAGTTTAATGGCATGAAGGAAGAAGATGTTTTAGAAGACATCTATGCCAAATATGGCTCAATTTACGGATGTAAAAGAAAAAACATCGAGATAAAGAGCATAGAAGAAAAACAAGGGGATATGTAAATGACAGGCGAGGAAGAAGCCATAAGGAAGCTTAGTTCAGAACTGAACTACCTAAATGAGCAGTCAAAAATACTCTCAAATAACCTGTCTTTGCTATCTTCCCACAGAAACGAGCTTGCTCTTTCAAAGATAACACTTGAAGGCCTAAAGGGCACAAAGGAAGGGAATGAAATCCTTATACCAATAGGCGCAGGGAACTTTGTAAAGGGAATAATAAGCGATGTTAATACTGTTATAACTACCCTAGCAAGAGATGTCACCATTGAAAAGAGCATTGATGAAACTATTTCAAAACTTGATGAAACGCTAAAAGAAGTCGAAAAAAACTTAGGCCAAAATGAGGCAACACTTCAAAACATCAGCGCTAGAATGAATGAAATAGAAATGCAGGCCGAAGAGATACTTCAGAAAAAACAATAATATTTTTATAAATAATTCTTTTCTAAATATTTAAATAAAAAATTAATTAAAAAATTATTTTAGAAGATCGTTGTATCTGTTTTCCTTTCTCTTCTTCCATCCGCCTTTATGGTAAGCGTAGCTAACAATTAAAGGCATAGCAACTGTGGCTTCTGCATAGACCATCTGTTCGTTGCCGCTCTCAACTTTTCCCCAAGAGTGAGCCTCCTTTAGAGTCGAGCCTGATAATGCACCATCCCTCTCATCAGCTACTGTTATCTGGACGGCGTATTTGTGCATGTTAACTTCCTTTCCAAGAACATCTGCAGCAACAGGAACATCTTGAGCAAAGTTTTTTGGAACTCCTCCGCCTATCATGAAAAGACCGGTATCTTTTGAAGCAATCTTAATCTTTGTAAGTTCTAGGAAATCCTTTGCACTGTCAATTGAAACCTTTGGTTTATTTCCCCTCTCGTTCTGGTGGTATACAAGTCCAAATCCAGCACTGCAATCTGAAAATGCTGGAACAAATATAGGAACCCCCTTCTTGTATGCTTCAAGGATCACAGAGTCGTTTACTTTGGCCCCATGCTCATAAAGGTACTTTCCCATTGCAACTATGAACTCTCTAGAGGAATATGGCCTTGACTCAAGAGAATCTGCTATTTCAGCGATTGTCATATCACAGATTCTTAGCTCATCTTCATCGATATAAGTATCATAAATCCTATCTATTTCATGCTGCCTGAGCATTTCATCGTCAATGAAAGGTGTCCCCTGGTAGTGCTTAAATCCTAAAGCCTCAAAGAATTCCTGGTCAACAATTATAGCTCCTGTTGATACAATTGCATCGACCATGTTGTGCTTTACCATGTCAAACACAACTTTTTTTAAGCCTGCGCTAAAAATGGACCCGGCAAGACACAATATGACTGAGCATTCCTTATCTTCTGTCATCTTCTCAAATATGTGTGAGGCTCTTGCAAGATTTTTAGCCTGGAAGGCCATCTTTGAAAAGGCTTCAATCATCTCTGTTGAATCAAAACTTTTAATATCGATATGTTCTATTTCCTTACTCAATAATTCTTCTTTCTTCATAGAGCAGAAGAATATATCAAACCTTAAATATTTTTCTATATAAGAAATTTTATATAATTGACTAATATCTGAGTTTGTGATACTATGACAAAAATAGGCATTATAGGCGGAAGTGGCCTAGACGACCCAAAACTTTTGAAAGATTACGAAGAGGTTACTATGATGACAAAGTATGGGAACCCTTCAAGCACTTTTATGACGGGAACAATAAAAAGTAGAGATGTAGTAATCCTAGCAAGACATGGGAGGGATCATTCAATTTACCCCTCTGGTGTTAATAACAGGGCAAATGTGCTGGCATTAAAAAATATTGGTTGCACCCACATACTAGCAACTACAGCTGTTGGATCCTTAAGAGAGGAGATGCACCCGGGGCACCTTGTTTTTCCTGATCAAGTAATTGACTTTACAAAAAAGAGAGAGTATACTTTTTTTCATGAAGAAAAGGTAATACACACACCCATGGCTGACCCTTTTTCTGAGAACTTGAGAAATCTATTAATCGATAGTGCAAAAAGACTTGAGTTAAAATACCATCCTAAAGGAACTGTTGTAACAATTGAAGGGCCAAGATTTTCGACTAGGGCGGAGTCGCATATGTTTAGGATGTTAGGTGCAGATGTAATTAACATGTCGACAGTCCCTGAAGTATTTCTTGCAAGAGAACTTGATATGGAATATGCTTCAGTTGCAATGTCAACAGACTATGACTGCTGGAAGGAAAATGAAGAGCCCGTAAATTTTGAGATGATACTTGAAATATATAAGAAAAATTCTGAAAATGTAAAGAAACTTATAGTTGAAACTATTCCAAAAATATAGAAGGTGATTGTACGGATAAGAGAGTAGATAGCATAAGAAGCAAGATAAGAACAATACCAGATTTTCCAAAGCCAGGTGTGATGTTTAGGGACATTACAACCCTACTAAAAGATAAAGAAGGATTAAGAGATACTGTAGATATAATTTATGAGAAGTACAAAGGCAAAAAGATTGACCTTGTTGCAGGTGTTGAAGCAAGGGGATTTATCCTAGGGGGGGCGCTTGCCTATAAGCTTGATGCCGGATTTGTTTTGATCAGAAAGAAGGGTAAACTACCCCACAAGACTGAAAATCACGAGTATGAGCTTGAATATGGAAAAGACTCTATTGAAGTGCACCTTGATGCCATTATGAAAGGGGATAATGTACTATTAGTTGATGATCTGATAGCAACAGGCGGAACAGCGTTGGCCGCTTGCAAACTAATAGAAAAGCTTGGAGGAAATGTTGTCGAGACTGCCTTCATTGTAGGCCTTCCTGAGCTCGGCGGGATGAGAAGGCTTAATGACTACGGTGTTTTCACTATCGTAGACTTTGAAGGCGAATAAAAAAATTAATATTTTATTTTATTAAATAAGAAAGAAAAATATAATTATTTTTTAATTGGCTCTCCGAAACATCTGTCCCCGGCGTCTCCAAGGCCTGGAACGATGTAGTTCTTTTCATTGAGTTTTTCATCGATTACTGCTGTAACGACTTCTACATCTTTGTGTTTTGCAAGTATTTCCCTTATACCTTCAGGCGCACTTATCACTGCAACGACGATTATCCTCTTGAAATCCCCTCTGCTCTTTACCTCATCGATTATCCTGGATATTGTGTGGCCTGTTGCAAGCATTGGATCCCCAATCATTATTATGTCCTCTTTAGTAGTCTTTGGCACTTTTACATATTCAACAGATATCCTAGATTCCGGTGCAGGACCTCTCCATGCACTTATAATCCCCGCCCTTGCCTTTGGGAATACCTTGTAAAATCCCTCTATGAAAGGAATTGCAGCCCTTAGGATATTTATCATGACTAGATTATCCTTATCTGATATCCTGACACCCTTTGTTGGGCAAACAGGAGTATCGATATCAATCACTGTATAGTCAAATGTCTTGGATAATTCATAGCCCATGTACCTCCCAAGCTTGTTCAATCCTTTCCTGAATTTTATCGGGTCGGTATCCTTATCTCGAAGTTCATCAACAAGTTCTTGTATAGCCAAATTCTGCTTAAAAGAAATTACTCTACTATCTTTTTCAAGGTCTTCTATACCCATCTGCTACACCTATGAAGGTAGCAAAAAATAGTATTTAAAGGTTAGTATCCAGGATGCGCCAGAGTTCATCCTGATAGATTCTTTCGTGGCTTCTCTCTTCCTTTGTAATCTTTCCTATAATGCCTGATTTAATATTCTCCTTTTCCAGGGAAGATATTATCTTTTCTGTTTTATCCTTTGGAGATATAATCATAAGGGCCCCGGATGATATCAACGCAAATGGGTTTATTTTAAGGGCATCACATATTGATTTTGTTTCAGGATACAAATTGACCTTGTCGGGATAGAACTCAAATCCCTTGTTTGATGCGTCGGCTATTTCATGCAAGCCCCCTAAAATGCCACCCTCCGTTGGGTCATGCAATGCTACTGCGCCAAGAGATGATGCAATTAAAGCTTCTTTCACAACTGAAATTTGATTTATCAATTCCATTGCACTTTCTAAAAGGCCTTGATCAAGAGATTTTGAAAGATGATCATGTTTTGACTCTGCAAGTATTGCTGTCCCTTCAATACCGGCGCCCTTTGTGAGCAGGATGTCATCTCCTTCTCTTGCTCCGCTTGTCGAAACATATCTATCTGCAAAGCCTATCATCGTCCCTGATAGGATAAGATCTGTTACCTTGGAGGATATCTCTGTATGGCCCCCGACTATTGAGATGCCAATTTCTTTTGCTGCCCGCTCTATGTCCTTTGATATTTTTTCTAGCTCTTCTTCTGTCGTGCCTTTTGGCATTATTATTGTGGAAAGGAAAAACATCGGCTTTGCGCCCATCGAAGCAACATCATTTGCACAGACATTGACAACATGAAAACCTGCATTTTTTCCAGCGCCCGTAATTGGGTCCTGGGACACAACCATTTTCCCGGGAAGCTTAGACACATCAATTACTGCTGCATCGATTCCGACGTTTGGCCCAACAACAATTTCACTCTGTACACTTCCAAGGTAAGGGAACACCCTCTTTGAAAGTATCAAACCGTCAACCTTGCCGTCGGGTAAGAATCTCATGAAGCCTCTTTGCAATCTGTTTTAAAAAGGTTACCACTTAGAAAGCCTTATAAAGTGCGTTAGGAAAGGTGCTCTACAGTCATTAAGGTGATTATTATGGCAGGACTTAGACCATCAAGAATTGACAGAATGGTAAATAGGCCGAATTATACGAGAAGAGAATATGTAAGAGCAGTTCCTGGAATTAAGGTAGTCCACTTTGATATGGGGGAGCTTGGAAAGAAGTTTCCTTACGAAGTCTACATGGAAAGTAAGAATGCTTGCCAGATAAGGACTAATGCCATGGAAGCATCAAGAATTGCTGCTAACAGATATCTTATGAAAGTACTTGGAAAAACAGGTTTTCACTACAAAATTAGGACTATACCCTTCCAGATTATTAGAGAAAATGCAATGGCCTCCGGAAAAAAGGCCGACAGATACGGTAACGGAATGAGACTTTCTTTTGGAAAACCTATAGGTTCAGCTGCAAGAATTGACAGAGGACAGAGGATAATGTCTATCTGGGTAGAAAAAGAGGCAATTGAAGAAGCAAGAATTGCAATGAGAAAAGCAGCTATGAAACTCCCAACTACCGTAAAAATAGATGTCCAAGAAAGAAACTAATATTTTTTTAATACTTTTTTAATTAAAAATTTTAAAAATAAATTTAATATTATTTGGCTAGATTGTAGTATACTGAGTAACCATCTGTTACTGCGTAGATGTTATCAAAGTTTCTTTCGGCTAAGAATTTTGCACCGTCAGCTGATTTCTGACCAGTGTTACAGTATAAAACAACTTTTTTGTCCTTTGGTATCTGCGTTATCATTACACCAAGCTTGTTGTAAGGGATGTTGACCGCTCCTTGAATGTGGCTTTCAGCAAACTGCTCTTCTGTTCTGACATCGATTAGATAAATATCTTCTTTACTATCAATCAACTGCTTTAGCTGAGAGGCTGTTAAAGTTTTGTAAGTTGCCGCTGCGATGGGTTGGTTTGTTATTTTAGAGATGACTTGAGATGCATATTGGTCGACTGCTACCTTTGTAAAGTCCCTGTCTGAACCTGCAAGAACAAACACCTTTTGCTTCATTTTAAAGAAATCGCTTGTCTCGTAGAACAGCTTATAATCGCCATTTCTAAGTGTGTTCTGGTCAGTTTCTGAAAGTATCCTTTTGGATAAATCTCCAGTATGCTCTTCTGAATCGGGACCACCAAGGATTATTATGTAGTCATATGCTGCATAACCTGAGTCTTTGACACCGAAATAATCGACCATAATGTTATTCTTTCTAAGCAATGAGATAAAATCAGGGTTCATTCCAATGTCAATACTGTTTGCAACGACTGCAACGTTTCCCTGTGCTATTACTCCTGGTACAAAACTTAAAGATAGCGCCAATAAAAGTAGTATGGAAACTGTTTTCCTTCTCATTTTATCACAGAAGGTAATTTTAAAAATCAAATATAAGAGTTTCTGTTATTAAATAAAGAAAAGAATTAATTGAAATCTATTCATCTTCTATTATACCGCCTATAGACCTTGAACTTTTTATACCCAATATCCTTGAAATCTGTTCCATCGGTAGTTCCTTCTGTGCATGGGGCTCTTGTGGTGTTGGTTTCGGTATTATGCCTCCAAATCCTACATACCCGGCGTTATCATTTATCATCACATAGGTCTGCTTTATCCAGTCTGCCCCCCTTGCGATGTTTGACATCCTAACTTCATCTATACTACCTTTGAAGAATTTTTGAGAACCTGCATCAGACCCGATGTAAAAGTTTCTATTGCTGACTTTTGGAGTTCCAATGACTTCAGTTTCAGCTACCCTTTCGCCATCAACATACAGAGTCATCTTTGCCCCATCGTAAGTGACAACTAGATAGTACCAACTATTTGCTTGAGGTAATTTCTTACCCCAATCTAAAGTTTTCATGCCTATGTCATGAAAATAAATATGGCCTTGCCATCCCTGCCATTTGTCTTGACCAATACCTTGTCCGTCCCAATCTCCTTTCTGGGCTATTTTTGTAGTTAAGCTGTTATTGGCAGTGTTAGCCCAGGATTCAATGCTTAGAGTAGAGGGTGTATTTAATGATGGGGAGTTACCACAATCTATGTAACTGCTATCCAAGGTGAATTTGACTGCACCGTTTATCTTACCCAAAATATTTTGCTCCACATTTTGGAGAATCCCATTATTAGTATTGGATGTCGAATCGATAGCTACACCTGATGTTTCTTCAAGGTGCTGGACTAAAAGATAATTACTATCCCAAACAGCCGAGGGATTTTGACCAGAACCTACATTGCTATTTCCATAATACATCCAGATTGAAACATTCGGAACTATTAATTCGGGTATTCTAATCCATATATTAGCATGTGCAGCATCGTATGACTCAATCTCATAATCCAAAAGTAACGAGCCATCAGCATTTGTAAACCTAATATCGTTATAGTTATTCTGCATTCCAATTCTAGAAGGAACGTTTACATATGCTGGAAAATTGGTAAGAGTTGAAGATCCAGCATTTACTATTATTATCTGTTCCCTATATGCCCAGTCATCATTCCACCAAGATTGGTCTTCTGCTACTGAAAAAGTGATTGAAGTAAAACTAAATATTATTAAGACTATCATGATAAAAAATGATTTCTTAGCTCTATTTGATATGTGTCTCATTGTGAAGTATTCTCCATTGAATATTTAAATATTTGGAAAAGAAAAGTTGAAAAAAATAAAAATTCATTGTTCTTCTTCAATGTGATTTTTCCTATAATTATTTTTTATAATTGATAGTATTGACTGTATTTGACCTTGAAAATTTTTGCTCCACGGATAATAATTAACACCATCTGACACCTTGTTCTGTTTAGAGCCTGGTCCTGCGTTTGTACCCCACCAATTAAATCTGCCGTCAACTATTGATGGAACTTTTGCGGGACCAATATCTGGGCGAAATGTCGAGACGATACCAAATTCATCGTTATCTATTATGTCGTTGTAGTTTGCTACGACTACTATAGTAACTGGATCTTGAGCCTCTTCAACTTCAATTCCATTATAGTTTCCTTTAATTACATTGTCAGTTATGGATACTTGTGAACCCTCTCCGTAGAATGTGTGGACATATATGCCAGCTGAACTATAACCCCACCATGTACCTTGGCATTTTGTAATGGTATTTCCTTTAATAATAGCTTTTCCCCCGTTTCCAACTTCAATTCCATAGTCGGTGAAAGAAATTCTAGGGTCTTTAGTATTTGGTACTCCAGGACCTTTGCCTGTATATGTGTTGCCTTCTATATTGGCCATGCTATCGGTTCCCACAAATACCCCAATTCTGCCTATGTTTGAAAAAGTATTGTTCTTGACATTTACTGTGTTTGATGTTGTATGGTCGGCAGGAGGGGAATACATACTTATTGCTCGCCCTCTAGTTTCTGAGTCGATAACATTGCCACTACCATCTAAAACAATAGGATTGTGTTGAATATTTTTAAAGGCACAGTTTTCAACTGTTCCAGAACCTTGGAAATAAAGGCCTATCTCAATATTATAATTTGGATAGTCGCCGTCAAATGTGATATTTTTAAAGGTAACAGTTTTGTCTTGATTCACTAAAATCCATGCTCTTCCATCTCCCCCTGCAATTGCATTAAAACTGGGTTTTATAATAACAGCCTCTTTACTTGATCCAACTAGAGTTAAATTTTTATCAAGTATAATTTGGCTTGTAACTATATAGGTTCCAGGATTCAAAAATAAGGTATCCCCTGAAGAGGCAGACGCAACGGCATCTTGTAAAGTTCCAGTGCCAGGGTTTACATTGATAGTATCTGCGCTAACAGGGTTAATTATAGCCAATATAGATATTATTAATAAAATTCCTATGATTATAGATTTAATTTTTTTCAATTTAATTCACCTCTATATAAATTTTTATAATTATATAGTCATTCCCTTTCCATATATTTAAGGATATGGAAAAAAATGGCTGTGGGACATATTAACCTGCATTTAGATTCAAAAGATTGTGCCAGAGCGCAA